>JAVBUU010000056.1:0-2772 GCA_031555005.1 Opitutales bacterium
ATTCGTAATGCTCGTGTGCACGATCCGCCGGATACCGGCGAGCTTCGCGGCGGCAAAAAGTTTTTTCGTGTTTTCGACGGCGCGTTCGTGCGTGAATCGCCGGTGGTCGAAGCGCACCCAATACGTGTTGTAAAGCACGTCAGCTCCTTCGAGCGCGCGGGCGAGTCCGTCGGCATCATCAAAATTCAGCGGATGCGCCGGCACCGCGCCGGCAAACGGATCGACCGCCGGCGTTGTGTTTGTCAACGTCTCGACGTGCCTGCCAAGCGCAAGCAAACGACGCGCGATGTAACGACCGGAAAGTCCAAACGCGCCGGTGACGACATGTTTTTGCTTATTCATAATTTTCGGGAAAAATTGAAAATTCGGTTTTATTAACCACAGAGGACACAGAGGTGCACAGAGATGTTTTTTAGGATTTGTTTTGGGAAGAATCGGAAATTCAGAAATTAAATCTCTGTGAACCTCTGTGTCCTCCGTGGTTAATCCTTTTTTATTTTAACAATTTCATTACCGCCGGCAGGACGATGCTTTGTTCACTGCGGCCGATTTTATCAAGCAACGCGGCGACGAGTTCGACGAAGTCCTGCAAATCGCCGACGGTTTTGTTGAACGCCGCGGCATCCGCGCCTTTGATGCCGGCGGTTTTTCTCCGACAGTTTTCGAGTGCGTCGACGACGGGATCAACCTCGCGGCGTTTGCGCTCACGCGCGATGCAACAAAACATTTTCCAAACATCTTTCTCGGATTCGAAATAATCTTTCCGGTCACCTTTTTGAATAACGCCGCGCACGAGCCCCCAATTCACGAGCTCACGCAAATTCGCGTGCGCGTTGCCGCGGCTGATATCGAGCGCATCCATGATTTCGTCGGTATTGAGCGGCTCCGGCGACACCATCAGCAGCGCGTGAATCTGCGACATGGTCTTATTGATTCCCCACGCCGTCCCCATCGCGCCCCATTGGGCGATGAAATCTTCGCGCGCACCGGCAAGCTGTTTATTCATAATTTTCGGAATTTTCTGAAAATTCGAAAAACATGCAAGATCGTTTTACAACTTTCCTGCGAGCTCAAAGAAAAGCGGACATTAAAGAAAATGCGGTGATTTGATTCGCAATTATCAAAGCAAGGACGCGGGATTTTGGATCTGTTATTTTTTAAGGCGTTTTCAAGTAACTCTGAGAAATTTTGAGGGAGATCTGAATCTTTCAGGGAAGAACTCGAAGGACGTAAAGATGTTTCCTCCGCGCTCTCCACGATTTCCCGATCATATTTCCAATCACCACAGGGGCTCGCCGTGTCTTTATTGTGGCGTTTCGCAAAGACATTGCGTGGCTTGTGGATATTAAACAGGAGGTCGCGGAGAGCGTGAAGGAACCTCCTCTGCGACCTCCACGTCCTCCTGTTAAAAATCGGGTCGTTTTGAGAATCTCTCAATGTTATTTGAAAACGCTATAAATGCCATAATCACAAGAAATACTGCGGCGGCGACAGGTTGACGCGTCCTTGATCCGGCTGCGGCGGAAGGCGAAATTTGCCGGAGTGTCTTCACGTGCGTATGTTTTTTTCGAAAAATGCCGCCTGATTTCAACACTGACGTGTAATGCTTGAGAATTTATCTGATGTTCCACGTGGAACATTGCCGGTGCCGGCAAAAATTTCGGCAAAGCGCCCTACCCTGCCCGCGCGCGCAATGCGACTTGGAGCACCGCGATGTCCGCCGGATTTACGCCGCTGATGCGGCCGGCTTGCGCAAGTGTCGCCGGGCGGATTTGGTGCAATTTTTGCCGCGCTTCGATGCGCAAGCCGCGCACTTTTTCGTAATCCAAGTCCGCCGGGATTTTGATTTGCTCAAAATCATCCTGCTTTTCGATGGCCCGCAGTTCGCGCTCCAAATAGCCGCGATACCGGACGCGATAAAGCACTTCGTCGCGCACGGCGTCGCCGGCGTCCGTGAAATCTTTCGGCAAATCCGACGGTAACGCGCCGGTGTCTTTGCGCAGGACGTCGCCGGCGAGTCCGCCGCGAATCCTGATTTTCTCCAGCATTTCGCACCAGTATACAACGGCGGCGGCTTTTGCATCCATTTTGGCGAGGCGCGCCGGCGGGACGAGTCCGAGCCGTGCGGCGTGGTGCCGGAGGCGCAGCTCGGCGCTGCCATGGTTGAACAATAACCGATATTCGGCGCGGCTGGTGAACATGCGATACGGTTCGTGCGTGCCTTTGGTGACAAGGTCGTCGATGAGAACGCCGAGGTAGCCTTCGTGCCGGCCGATGACGAGCGGGGCGAGTCCGCGAATTTTGGCGACGGCATTCGCGCCGGCAACCAGTCCCTGGCCGGCGGCTTCCTCGTAGCCGGAAGTGCCGTTGATTTGACCGGCAAAAAAGAGATTTTCGACGGCCTTGGTTTCAAGCGAGGGGAACAACTGCGTCGGCGGCGCGAAATCGTATTCGACGGCGTAGGCCGGGCGAGTCATCACGGCGCGCTCGAGTCCCGGCACGCTGTGCAACATAGCCAGTTGGACATCAAAGGGAAGGGAGGAAGAGAGCCCGTTGATATACCATTCGTCAGTATTGCGGCCTTCGGGTTCGAGGAAAAGCCGGTGCGATTCTTTGTCGGAAAATTTAACAAATTTGTCCTCGATCGACGGACAATAGCGCGGGCCGGTGCCGGTGATGTCGCCGGCGTAAAGCGGCGAGCGGTGCAGATTTTCGGCGACGATTTTGCCGGTGGATCCGCCGGCGTCCGTCATCCAGCATGAAACTTGGTCG
>JAVBUU010000131.1:0-15348 GCA_031555005.1 Opitutales bacterium
AACCGGTAAAAACTTTTTTTGAAAATTATGGCCGCTCCGTCTATCAATCGCCCTGTTGCCAAACGCGTTCAATTCATGGCCACGTGCCTTTGCGACACGTTTTTCGATGATGCGGCGGCGGCATCCGTCGAGGTGTTGGAACATCTCGGGTGCACGGTGGATTTTCCCGAGAAACAAACGTGCTGCGGCCAGCCGGCTTTTAATGCCGGCGATTGGAAAGCGTCGCGCAAGGTCGTGCGCCACGCGGTCGAGACGTTTGCCGGCGACGCGCCGGTCGTGGTGCCCTCGGCATCGTGCGCGTCGATGGTTTTTCACGGTGCCGGGCTCGCGTTTGAAAAAGAAAACGACCGGCACGAAATCGACGCATTCGGCCGGCGCACTTGGGAATTGGCGGATTTTATCGTGAACGGACTCGGCGTAAAAAAATGGCCGGGGCGTTACGACGCGACGCTCGCGTTTCACCGGTCGTGCCATTCGCGCGGCACCGGCAGCGCGGAGGCGGCGATGCTTTTGCTTAAATCCGTTGAGGGCGTAAAGATCGTCGAGTTCGGCGAGCCGGAGCAATGTTGCGGATTCGGCGGCACGTTTTCGGTGACTTTTCCGCACATTTCCAAGAAAATGGGAGAGTTGAAGCTCGATCACATTTTGGCTGCCGCGCCGGACGCAATCGTGTCGATCGACATGAGCTGCATGATGAATCTCGGCGGGCTGGCGAAAAAAGCCGGCCGGCCGGTGAAAACCGTGCATTTGGCGCAAGTTTTGCGCGACGCGCTTCGGTGTCGTTGAGGCGCCGGCGGGTGCCGGAATTTTCCTTGCGTTCGACCCCGACGGAGCAAACTCGCGGGGTTTGTCATGAGCTCTCATCCGTTGCCTCCGGTTCCGCCTTCCGTCCCGAAACAACCCCGCCCGGCACCGCCGAATCGCCGCCCGCCGTCGCGGACTGTCATCGTGACGCAAAAACCGAGTCATGCCGGCCCGATTTTTGCGTGTATTTTCGCGGCAGCCGTTCTCGGCGGCGGAGGTTACTTTCTTTACAAGGAATTAAATAAACCTCGCGAGCCGGAGCATGTGATTGAGGCCCCGGAAAAACCGTTGCCGGCGATTGTCGCCGAGCCGGAAAAAGACGAAACGCCGAAGGAGGACGCCGTGCCGCGCGTCGTGGAGGAACCGAAAAAGAAGGACGAGCCGGCAACGCCGAAGGAAATGTCGAAAGAAGCGTTGCCGCCGTTGCCGGCGCTTGACCTTACAACCGCAAAAGCGGCGCTGACCGTCGCGACAATTGAACGTGTAAAGGACGGACGTTGGGAGGAGCATGCGGCGCAATTGGAAGCCGCGGCGCGCGCCGCCGTGGCGCGGCGAAATCGCTCCGCCGGACCGAGAATGTTGGATTCGGCTTTTGAAAAAGACGCTTTGCCGACGGCGCTCGCGCAACTCGCAATCGTGAACCGGCTTTCGCCGGAGGCGTTTTCCGAATGGACAAAAAAGTCGCCCGCGTTCGCCGGAAGCGTGCTCACCTCGCGTGTTTGTGCGGAGTTGCTCGTGAACAACCTCACGAAGGAAGATTCGCCGGCGGACGTTTTGCGCGTTTGGGAAATGCTGGAAGGCAAGGCCGTGACGGCGGGAGAGAAGGCAAAATACCGCAACCTTTCGCTTGCGCTCGCGTTGATTTACGACCGTGCCGGCGGCGATAAAAAAGCCGGAGAACTTTACGATTACTACGTCGCCGCCGACGCGAAACGCCGGCTTTACACAGACTTTTCGAAGATATCGCCGGACGAACTTGTGTGGGGCGTCGCCGAGGGCGTATTCGGCGTTTCCGGTTTCGAATGGGCGCTTCAAAAATTACGGCATTCGGCCGCGCGGCTCGGCGATGCTTACGCACAGATTCCCTATCGGATAAATCACCCGCCATATCCGAGTTACACGCCGGAAAATATTTTGAAAATGGGAGGTGTTTGCCAACAGCAGGCCGAGTTTTGCGAGTCCAACGCCCGTGCGCGCGCGGTGCCGGCGGCATATGTCGGCGGCGAGGGCTCGCGAGGCGGGCATGCATGGGTGGCGATGCGAACCGATCGCGGCTGGGCCGTCAAAATCGGGCGCTACGACGACGGCTACGCCTGCGGCCATGCCCGAAATCCGCAAACCGGAAAATATTTTCGCGAATGGGATTTTTTCCTCTTCGACGACTCCGGCCGGCGAAACGGGAACCGTGAAGCCGAATTGAATTTAATTCGGGCCGCCGCCCTTTTCCCCGCAACGGAAGATTGGGACACGCGCATGGAGTTGCTCGAAGCAGCCGCGCGCCGGAACCCGGGCAACCCCGCCGCATGGCGCGGTTGGCTCGACGCGCTGCTTGCCGGGAAAGCGGAACGCCCGGTCGCTTTTTGGCAAAAAATCGTGACCGAATATCGCGTCGCGTTGAAGGAGAATCCCGACTTTTTCGACATTTCCGACCGAATTGAAACCGAGAAAATTTTCCCGAAGCAAGAGCCCGAACGCGTCGGCGAAATGTTGCGTAAACGCCGGTATCAGTCGATTCGCGACAATCCCGCACGCTTCGATCTGCTGCTCGAATCAATTCGGCGCGAAGCGAAATATTACAAAAAACAGAACGACGCGAAACGCATCGGCTCGCTTTACAATAATTCGTTTCGCACTTACGGCGACCATTTGCCCACGTTTCTCGGGCTTTCGAACGATTTCGCCGAGTTGTCGAAGGACAGCCCGGAAATTCGCGGCGCGGCAATTTCCGTGATGGAAGAAATCTTTAATAAAAAAATTGACTCAAAGCTTGCCGGCGACGCCTTTCGCTTGCCGATGGAGGCACGTGTTTGCGGGAAATTGGCACAACTTTACTCCCTCGACGGCAATGCGCGAAAGGCCGAACGCTACGCGAAACGTGCCGAAGAAATTGCCGCTGCCGGTAAAACGAAGCGAAGTGCAATGCGTTGAAGACTATGTTATTGCGCGACAGGTTTTTTTTATCCAAAAAGACGTTGATGCGCCGGCAACGAACGGGTTTTCTGCGTGTCCGTTTTTTTGTTTTCCTTTAGAAGAACTTTTTGCCGATGTTTTCCGTAATTTACGCCAACGTTTTTTTTGCCTCCGCCGAAGCGAAGAGCCTGACATGGTTCTTTCAACAGTGCGACACGTTCGGCCAGGCAATCACGCTCCTGCTTTTGTTTTGCTCCGTCATCAGCATTGCCACGATGGTGCAGAAGTTTTTGGAGCTTTCCGATCTTCGCCGCCGGAACATGAGTTTCGAAATGAAATTGCGCGGCGTGGATTCCATCATCGGCATCAACATCCTGCGCGGCATGGGAGAGCTTTCGCCGTATGAATATCTCGCGGCGGAAGCCGGCGGCGCGTTCCAGCGGCATCGCGGAAAAAACATTTCGAACGAGAGCATCGCCCTGTGCATGGGGCACGTTGAAAACGCCATCCAACGCGGCATCGCACGCCAACTCGTGCGCTATGAGCGTAAATTGATTTTGCTCACGTCGCTTGTTTCCGGCGGACCGTTTCTCGGGCTGCTCGGCACGGTTTACGGCGTCATGATCGCGTTCGGCGGGCTTTCGGAAAAAGCCTCGATCGCGCAACTTGCGCCCGGTGTCGCCGGCGCGCTTATTACGACGACGTGCGGTTTGCTCGTCGCAATTCCGGCAACGTTCGGTTACAACTATCTTATCACCCAAACGAAAATCATGACGACGGAACTCGAGAATTTTGCCAGTTCGCTCGCGGATCGCATCGAACTCGAATTGCAGGGAATCCGCCGCGTGAATGAAACGCGTGAATCGGACGACGCGGCAGCCCGCGAAAGCTTCCGCCCGGCACCGGTTTCGCAACCGGCAACACCCGGTTTTTCGCAACCCCGAACCGCGCGCCCGACGGTGACGACCTCCTCGGATTTTGACGTGGAGCCTTTCGGCGGCGACGGTTCGGACGAGCCCGGCAAACTCCGCGAAGCGCGCGGATGGGATGACGTCACGCAGCCCTGAGCCGCAATTCGAACTCAATCCGAATTTTAAATTTTATGGGGCGAAGCCGAAATTTTGCAAAGCCGCACCGGATGCACGCGCTCTCGGAGTTGAACGTGACGCCGCTGCTCGACCTGTGTTTTTGCCTTTTGATTATTTTCATGATCGCGACGCCGGTCTTGGAACAAACGACGAATATCGATTTGCCCGTCGCGACCGGCATGCCGGCACCGGCGGAGAAAAACGCGAAAAAACCGACAACGAAAATTATCGCGCTCGACAAAAACGGCGTACTGAGTTTCGACGGAAAAACGGTCACCGAAAATCAACTGCGAAAATTGCTCGAACCCCTCGGCGCGATGCCGGAAACGCAACGCCCGCCGATTCGCCTCCGGTGTGACGGTGCCATGCAATACCAACGCATCTTTGATTTGTTCTCGATTTGCTCCGAATGCAAAATCTCCGATGTCGGGATTGATTCCGAGATAAGAAGCTCGGCGCACTAGAGCGCCCGGCAATTGAAGAAAACGTGAAATGATCGGCGAAAACACAAAAGGCATTGTAACCTCGGCAGCGGTCCACGGATTGTTGCTCGGGTCGATGTTGTTGTTTTCCGGGATTGCCGGCAAAGACACCGAACCGGAACAAAAAGAGCGCGAAGGCACGATCATAAACGTCAAAATGGAAGGCCCCGGATTGGCCGGCATAAAGGACAAGCGACCCGGGCCGGCTGACGGCTCGAAATCCGGCGACATCACGAAACAAGGACACGCGCCGTTGTTTGACCAAGCCGCAGCGAATAAAGCGATTCGCGAACTTCAAAAACGGATGGCCGCCGCCGAAAAAGAAGAAGAACGCCGCCGGCAGCTCGAAGCCGAACAGGAAAAAAAACAATCGCCGGAAAAAGAAAAACCCGACGATGTCAAAAAGCCGGACAAGACCAAAAAACCGGACGCTTCAGGCAAAAAAACCGGCGGGAAGGACAAGGATAAAATTTCGTGGGACGAGTGGAACAGCTCGGCAAAAGGCGGACAAAAAAGCGGGTCAAAAAATCCGCCGGGCGGCTCAAAGTCCGGCAAGACCGGCAAATCGCCCGGAATTACCGGCTCAACCATCGATGTCGGCGGCTACGGCATCAAAGGCGGTTCCGGCGAAAACGGCGGCGAAGGAGGCGGAAAAATCACGCCGGAAATGTATCGCGACAATATTTCCGACCGGATCCGCGACGAGTTGAGCGCACTCATCGAAGAGGAGGGTGCCGGCTTGGATCCGAGCCTGAGCGGACGCTGTCGAATCAATGTCTCGAATCGCGGCAACATCAGTTTCGGCGGCTGGACAAACGATCCCGAAAGCGCGCTCTTCGAAAGCCTGTTGCGCCGGGCAATCGATCGCGTCGGCAATTGCGGCATTCCGCCGCCCGGCATGGCGTCGTCGTTTAACCAACCGGTGACCGCGAAACTGCGGGAATACTGAGCATTATCATGCAATTTCCGGCGGGGGCCGGCGATTTGCAAGGCAGGTCGCGACCCGCCGTCATAACGTTTGCACCGAATCGGCACCGGCTCGTGAAGCACTCAATTGCATTGTTACGGGTTGATTTGTGTGAATTACGCGAAAAACATGAAAATTAAGTTGACATGAATCCGTTATCGCGGCCTTTTTGCGGATGTTACTCTGCTGTGTTCAACGGGATGAAAAATCGCAACGGGCGGTTTTTCTTACGCAGCCTCACTCTTACTCGGATCGTTTCATGCCATGTCGAATGTCTTTTATCTCTCAAAAAGGTTCTGCCTCCGATTTCGTCTGATTAAAATACTCTTTTGGACGACATGTATTTATCTGATTGCCTGGGCTGTTGCGTGTTATCGGGCCGAGAAGCTTTTCAAATATCCTTTGACGGGGGAACGCCGCCCGGAGATTACCGGCGGGGCGGTTTCCTTGGGTGAAGGGAAGCGTTTTGCATTTCGGGTGAACAGTGTTGACCGGCTGAAAAAAGTTCAGGGGCGTTATGACGGCTATGAGTCCGATGTAATTTTTAAGGACGGCAAATTTCTACTCGGACACTGGGAGCATGAGCTTGGCGATTTTTATCTCGAAAAAATGCTCCGGCATTTTCCGAAACCCTTTTGCGGTAAATTCTGGGTGGATCTCAAAAATCTGTCTGAGGAGAATCGCGAGGCGGTCGTGAAACGTCTTTCTTACCTTGTTCGAAAATACGGATTGAAAGATCGGATCGTTTTGGAAAGCCCGAACGTCGCGGTTTTAAGCCGGATGCGCGGGCGCGGTTTTTATACGTCGTATTATCTCCCGTATCCGAATCGATATGCGCCTACGCAGGCCGACGCCGCTGTTTTGGCGGCAACGCTGAAAAAATATCCGGTGGACGGCGTCAGCTCCTATGCGGCAGTTTATCCCTTTATGAATTACTATTTTCCGAATGTTCCGTTGTTCGTGTGGTGGTGGGCGCCGTGGCACCGCTTTTTTTATACGGGATGGATCGACGCACGGTTGGAGGCGTCACCGCAGATCCGGGCGGTTATCACGAAAGATTAGCGCCGGCGGGGAAGGCGGTTTAAAAATTATAATTCACGCGCATGCCTGTTGTTCCGGTTGACTTGCCGGCGACATTTCGCACAAACGCTTCTCTTCTTTTTTAATCCCAATCCGCACCTTTCCCGCATGGCAAAAAATACTCCGGCAAAAGATCCCCGCAAGGGCGACGACCGCAACCTCGTTATCGTGGATCAAGATTTCGGACAGCCCGATTTGGAAGACAGGATGTGGCTTTTCTGGCTTCGTAACCGTGTGCTTATTTTGTCGTTTTTAGCGCTGATTATCGCCGCTATCCTCGGTTACATCGCATTCCTTGCCGGCAAGGAATATTCATTGAGGTCGCTGCAGGACGAATACCAAACCGTCGGCGAAAAACCGGACGAAAAATTGTTTTTTGCGCGGGCGCACGCGAATACGCCGCTTGCCGGCGTCGCCGCGCTTGAAGCCGCCGACAAGCTTTACGAAGAAAAAGACTACGCCGGTGCCGCCGGCACATATGCCGAAGCGCGCAAGAATTTTGACGTTAAAAACAGCTTCGAGGCGATGTTTGCCGGACGCGCGCTTTCCGGGGAAGCGTTTGCCCGCATCTATGCCGGCGAAAGGGAAAAGGGTGCCGAATTACTCGATCTGCTCGCAAAAAATCCGGCGTATCCCAATGCGTTTCGCGGACAGGCCGGCTATAGTTTGGCGCTGCTCGCTTATGAGAAAAACGATCTCGACGGTGCGCGAAACCGCCTTGATTCCATGAGCCGGGAACTCGGCGGCAACAACCCGTGGCTTTTAAAAGTAAGCCGTTTGCTTGCGGACATCCCGGCATTGTCGAAGCCGGAACCGGTTCCCGCCGTCGGCGAGCCTGCGCCGGAACCGGCCCCGGAAAAATCTGCCGATTCCCAAGCGAAGTGATTCCCGACCCGCACTCCCATGCCGGCAATTTCCGTAAAAAATCTTACCAAACGTTACGGTTCCGTCGCCGCGATAAGCGGTGTGAGTTTTGAGGTGGGGCGCGGGGAAGTCGTCGGTTTTCTCGGGCCGAACGGTGCCGGGAAAAGCACAACGATGCGCATTCTCGCCGGTTTGCAGACGGCGGATTCCGGCACGGCGGATATTTGCGGAGAGTCGGTGGCACTCCGGCCGGAGGTTGCTTGCCGGCACCTGGGCTACATGCCGGAAAACAATCCGTTGCCGGAAGATTTGCGCGTGACGGAGTATTTGCGTTTTCGCGCGAAACTCAAAGGTGTTCCGCGAGGGGAAGTCGCCGGGCGCGTTGATGAGGCGATGGAGGCCTGTGATCTTGTGCGCAAGGCGCGGCGCCGGCTGATCGGCACGCTGTCCAAGGGATTTCGGCAGCGCGTCGGAATTGCCGATTCGCTGCTCGGTTCACCGGACGCGATTGTTTTGGACGAGCCGACGATCGGCCTGGATCCGCACCAGATTCTCGGCATCCGGCGTTTGATTAACAGCCTTCGCGGGAAGATGGCCGTGTTAATCTCAAGTCACATTTTGCCGGAAATCGAACAAATTTGCGACCGCGTAATTATCATTAACCAAGGGCGCATTGTGGCGAGCGGCACGACGGAGGCCTTGCGCAACGAGTTTATCCCGAATGTGTCGTTTGAGATTTTGGGAACAATGTCGGCGGAGGCGCTGAAAACGCTTTTGCAAACGCGCGATCCGGCGGCAAAGATCGCCGGCGGCGAAGAGGCCAGGGACGGCGCGCGTCGTTTCCGCGTGTCGATTTCGAACGAATCCCCGCTTGTGAACCGGTTGCTTGAAGTCGTTTATCCGGCATTTCCCGGCGAGATTCGCGAACTGAGTTTAAAGCAGCCGAGCCTCGAAGACGTGTTTATTGCGGCAACGCGCCGGAGTTGGGAAATCTCGGCGGCGGAAGGCAGTTCACGCGAAAAATAATCTCCCGACGCTTTTGTCATTATGCGCATTTTCCGAATTCTGTTTTTTAACGAAATCCGTACGCTCGCGATTTCGATGTCCACCTATGTTGCCGGGGCGGTTTTTCTTTTGTTGATGGGCGGCATTTATTGGGTGGCGCTCGGGCAGGCGACTTACGGTTCGAGTGATTCGACGCCGGCGGAAGATTATTTCAAAATTTTTTGGCTTCCGTTGTTGTTTATCGTCCCGCTGATCACGATGCGAAGTTTCCCCGAAGAAAGGCGCATAGGCACTTTGGCGGCTCTGCTTTCGACGCCGGTTCGTCCGTATCAAATCGTGCTCGCGAAATTCGGCGCGGCCTACGCGCTTTATTTGATGCTCTGGTTGCTCGCGATGCTTTTTCCGGTCATCGCATGGCTGATGTTGAAAAGTTACCACCCCGATCCGCGTTTGCTCTCGCCGGCGTCGTTGCAGGGCGGTTTTGCTTTTATCGCCGTCAGCGGACTTTTTTACGTTTCTGTCGGCATTCTTGCCGCAAGCCTGACGCGCAGCACGCTCGTGGCGGCGCTGCTGAGTTTTTGCGGCCTGTTTTTGCTTGTGATCTTGGGCAGTTTGCTCCGGCAATACGTCCCGTTCGATGCGGTTTCTTGGACGAGTTGGCTGCGCGAACCCACGGATTATTTTGACATGTTCAAGCACCTCGAGTCGTTCACGCGCGGCGTCGTGGACACGCGTCCGCTTTTCTTGTTCGGCTCCGGGACGTTGCTCGCGATCGGGTTGACGACGATAACTATCGAATCCAAGGCCTGAGAAAAAATGAAATTCGACGATTTTAAACGGGTCCGCCGCCGGAATGCTTTTAATCGCTTTCTGCAAATTACGCTGAGTCTCACGCTCGCCCTCGGATTAAATTTTCTGGCCTCGCAGCCCGGTTTTCAAAAACGCTGGGATCTCGGTTCCGAGAGCCGACATTCGCTGTCGTTTGAAACGCAAAAATACCTGAAATCCGTCGGCACGCATGTGCTGAACGAGATGAAGAAAAACGGCGAAACCGTGCACGTTTACACGGTGCTGTCATCCGAAGGCACGCCGGCGTTGCGGACGCCGTTGCTCCGGCTTTCCCGCTTGTTGGAGGATGTCTCCTATGAATCCGTTCAGGTTGCCGGCGGCGAATGGCTGAACGTCGAGGCCGCCGATTCCGTAAAAAATGCCGGCATCCGCAGCGAACTCGAAAACCGTTTCGGAACGATCGGACGTGATGTCGCGCTCATCGTCGCTTACGGTTCGCAATACAAATACATCACGTTGCCGGAGCTGTTGCGCGTGCGAAATAACGAAACCGGCGAAGTCGCGGTTGACGCGTTCAAGGGCGAAAGCGTGCTGGTTGCGGCGTTACTTGAAGTGACGGACGAGAACAAGCCGGTCGTCTATCTGACAAGCGGGCACGGCGAAATGTCCTCGGAAGACCGCTCTTTGAAACGCGGACTGTCCTCGCTTACCGGTTTTTTGCGGATGCGGAACTTGAACGTGCGCACGCTGGATTTGATGAAATTCAGCGAGGTGCCGAAAGATGCGCGCCTGGTGATCGTCCCTTCGCCGAGATCGGCATTTCGCCCGCAGGAAGTCGAAAAACTCCGGCGCTACATGCGCGAACGCAACGGACGTATTATCGCGCTCGTGGACGTCGGCATCGAAAACGGGCTTACGAATTTGTTCGACGACTGGGGTATTCTTTCGGACGACGCCCGCGCTTGGGACAAGTCGCCGGAAGCGACGGCGACGGACGGCGACATGCGGCTGCTTGTTTCGAATAAGGACCATGAGCTCTCGCGTGTTTTGGCGGCGAGCGGGCAGGGGCTTTTCGTTTCCGAAGCGCGCCCGGTGCGCATTGATCCCGCCGGGCCGGCGCTCGACGACAAGACGCTTCGCGCGGAAGAATTAGTCGGGACATCCCCGAATTCCGCTTATTCATGGTGCGAGTTCGATTACAAGGAGCCGTCCTCCCAATACCGCTACGATGCGGCGCGTGACATTGCCGGTCCGATCTGTGTCGCGACGATCGCGGAGCGCACCTCGGGGCGGGACAGGAATTTAAAAATCACACGCGGCCGGTTGCTCGTTATCGGCTCCGGAAGCATCGCGGCCAACGCGCGAATCAACGAAAGCACCAATTCATGGTTCATGACAAATGCCGTGGATTGGATGTTGGAGCGCGAACAACTTTTGAAAGACATTATTCCGGCGCGGCCGATTGCGGAATTCAAGTTAAAGGCTTCAATGGTGGACTTGAAACGTGTCGCATGGCGTTTCGCCCTGCTGCCGGCCGGGATCTTGCTGCTCGGAATCGCCGTGCACCTTTGGCGCCGGGGCACATGATGCGGCAAGGGGCAAAGGGTTAAGGGACAGAGGGGCAAAGTTTTTTTCCGAAGCAAAGAAATACGAAATTTTTTATGATAAAAACCTACCGGGATCTTATCGCATGGCAGCGCGCGATCGAGTTTTCGGTCGCGATTTATAAGATCACAAAAACATTTCCGGCGGACGAAAAATTCGGATTGGTTTCCCAACTCCGCCGCGCTGCGGTTTCCATTCCGTCCAATATCGCCGAAGGATATGCGTTGCGCGGCTCGGGAAATTACATTCGCAGTTTACGTATCGCGCTCGGTTCTTTAAACGAAGTGCAAACACAATTGGAAATTGCCGCCCGAACAGACCTTTTGCCGGGTAGTGATTTTCAAACACTCCAAGAGCAATCCCGTGAACTTGAACGCATCTTAACCGGGCTTATTCGAAGCATCGAAAACATCAAAAAAAACAACCTTTGCCCCTCTGCCGCTTAACCCTTTGACCCTTTCTTTATGCGCTTTAAACTGACGCTTTTTCTTCTGCTCGCGAACCTCGTCACCTTCGGTTTGATTTGGAAATTGCAGCACGATCTCTCGTTGCCGCCGGTGAACGACGCGCCGATTTTTCCGGCCGGCATTCGCAAGATCGCCGTTTCCGGAGCCGGCGTTGCCGGTACGTGGGCGGTCGAAAAAAAACAGCATGTTTGGCAGCTCACCGAGCCCTTTTCATGGGATGCCGACAGCGCGGCGGTCGAGACAATCGTCAACCAACTTAATTTCACGAAACTCGACGGCAGCTTCAGTTTGTCCGAAGCGATTGAGAACGGCAACAAGGCGGAATCCTACGGACTTGATAACCCGAAACTCGTTGTCACGGTTTCGGGCGGCACCGGCGCGGCCCCCGTTATCGTAAAAATCGGGCAATCGCCCTCGGGCTCCGTCGTCTATTTGCAAACGCCGAATGACCAAATCGTGCGCGTGCCGAACGAATTGCTCGATTGCCTTATGATTCCGGCGAACGAGTTGCGTAAACAAACCGTTTTCACGCTGCGCGATTTCGAAGTGAACAAAATCAGCGTGCGCACCGCCGGCCTCGGCTCGGACGGGCTTGTCAGCCTGGCGCGCAAGCAAAAGGAAATTCCCGGGCATATCGATTTTGAACAAGTGTGGCGCTTTGAAACGCCGATTGATGCGGCGGCGGCTTCTGATCTCGTCTCCGCCCGCCTGGCGCAACTTGCCAAAATCAGATACGAGAAATTCATTACCGGCGCGCGTGCCGATCAAGCCGCCTACGGCCTTTCCGCGCCGGCCATGCGCATCACGCTCGGCGCCGGCGGCGCCGAGGGCAGCCAGACGCTTCTCGTCGGGCGGCGTGATCCCGATTCGCCGACGCCGGCTTATTTCGCAAAAATCGAGGATAACAATACCGCCGTCTTTACGGTGCCGGCCGCCGAGATTGACGAATGGCGAAACGCGGGGCAGTCACTTCGCGAAAGCAATTTTGTTTCGTTTTATCCGGCGCAACTCGAACGCATTGTCATTCACGAAAACGACAAGAGTCTGGTGCTCCTCCGGCGTTTCGAGAACAAGGACGATAAAAATGCCGCCGGCGCGGAATCGCTTGCGCCGCAAGCGGAAAACGACCTTTCGGCAAACGACTTAATCGGCGACTGGAATATTCCGGCGCTGCCGAACAGCAATACGACGGTCACGCTTGCGGCGGATCCCGTCGAAATGAAGAAACTCATCGCAACGCTCCGCAATTTTTCCGCGACCGACATGGCTTTGCCGGAAGGGGAAACGCTCCCGCCGGAAAAACAAAAACTTTACGCGGCATTCACCGCCGACGCGCCGACCCCCGAAGAACTCCGCGAATGGCGTTTTGACGAGCCTGTACGCAGCGTTGAAATGCGTTTCCGCGACGGCACGCGGCGCACGCTTATCATCGCACCGCCGGTCGACGCAAAAAGTCCGCATCACGCCAGACTTTCCGATCACCCGTCCGTGTATGCCGTGCCGGACATTACGGAAAAACTCTCCGTCGATCCGGATTTCTACCGGCTCCGCCTCATCGAGCAATTGCCGGAAACCGCGCAAATCACCGGCATCAAAATCACCGACCTGCGCACGAAAAAAACACTCGTCGACGAACAACGTTCGACACAAGGCGCGTTGCTTTCTTGGCAAGACGCGCTTGCCGACGAAACACCGGCGGAACAAGCCCGGTTTTTGGCGTTGCTGAAAGAATTGCGCGCAATCAGCGCAAAGCGCTTTCGCTCCGAAAAATTTTCACCGGAATACACTGTGCATTACCTTGGTGCTTCGGTACCGGAAGGCTGGCGTTATCGGCTTGATGTCGCCCTGCGCCCGGCTGCCGGCGACGCGACGGAAACACGTACGTGGTTTTTCACCAAACGGCTTGGCGGCACGACGCAAATCGCCGGAAGCGCGCAATACAACTGCGTTTTTGAAATTCGCCAATCGCTCCTGGATGCCTTGTTCCCGTTGACGTTCGGCCGCGATGTGTCCGCCGACGTGCCGGAAGTGAAACCGCCGGCCGATTTGCCGGCCGTGCCGAAATAGCGTAATTCCGGCGTCAGACGCCGGAGTTTTTCTTGGATGCCGGATTCTTGTCGAACCCCGTGTCGTCCGTCCGACTCAACAATTTTTCCCGCAAAAATTCACCGGCCGATTCCGGCGACATACCGGCGAGCGCGGAGGCTTCCACGATTTCAAAGTTCAAATCCACTCGCGAAAACGGAGCCGGAAGATAAAAACCGTCCCAACTCCCGAGTCGTTTTGCCTTGTGATAACGCGAACTGACCAAGACCACCGGCACGCCGGTCTTTTGCGCAAGCAAAGCCGGCCCGGATTTGAACCCGTAGCAGGGCCCGCGCGGGCCGTCCGGCGTGATCGCCAAATCTTCGCCGTTGTGCAGACAGTGCGAACACTCCAATATTGCCTGTCCGCCGCGCCGGCTGCTTGAGCCGCGAATTGCGCCGATGCCGAGCATGATGAAAAACGCGGCAAGCCAGGAGCCGTCTTTGCTCGCGCTGACCAGCCCGTTCATGCGGCGCGGCGCGCTGAAGCGCCGGTGGAGTTCCGCCGAAATCAACAAGCGGTTATGCCAAAAAATGACGAGCCGACTGGTCTTTATGTTTTGGTAATCCTCGACCGTCGCCGGGGAATCCGGTGCGGTGCGCATTCGCAACGTCATCAGCCAAAGCCGAATGAATGCGACAAGGGGAAAGAGTAGAGGGCGCATCCGCCAAGAAACGCGGACAACCGGTCGTGTTGAATTTGTGTCGCTCATGCCGAAGGTTTGTTGTTGCCGGAGTTGCCGGCGCGAAATTTCCGCCAAACAAAAAGCAGTGACGGTGACGAGAGTTCGGGGGTTTTCTCGAAAAATGTATCCGTTTCACCGATACTCAGGCGAAGTTCGCCGGAAATTTCAGCCGGGTTTGCCGTAATCTCTCCCGGCCAATCAAGTCGGTAAACGTGCAAGAACTCCATGCCGGTTTCTTCGCACGGCGCGCATTTGAAAAGGAATTCCGGCGCAGTGCCCGCCGGAAGCCGGATGCCGAGTTCCTCGTCGAGTTCTCGAACGGCCGCCGTGTCGTAACTTTCGCCGGAATCCACATGGCCGGCGCACGAGGTCGTGTAAAGTCCCGGGCATGTGTCTTTCAGTATCGAGCGTTTTTGCAGGTAAAGTCGTCCCTGTGCGTCAAAAACAAAAATATGCACGGCGCGGTGGAGCAGCTTTCGGCGATGTACTTCGGCACGCGTCGCTTGCCCGACAACGCAATCGTCGGCGTCAACGACATCAAAAACTTCGTCGGGATTTTGCGCAGTGTTCATCGGCTGCCGGCAGGGAGCGGGTGGTGCTGAATTTGGTCAGTTTGAGAGCGTTGTTGCTTTCAAAAACGACCTGCGGGCATGTTGACGATTCATAGACACAGCAAGCCTGTTCGTGCCGTTTTCGTTTTCCAAGCAAGAAAAGCGGCTTTCGGCTTTTGAGGTTTTATGTTTTGTATGCGCGTTATTGACCGTCAATCGACTTCGCGCATTTTCGACCGGCAATGATTCCCGAGAATCCCTTCAATACGCTGCGCCCGTTTGCCGACAAGCCCGGCAAATCCTTTTACAGCCTGCCCGCGCTCGCCGACGCCGGTTTCGCCGGTATCGCGAAATTGCCGCATTCCGTCCGTATCGTCTTGGAGTCGCTGCTGCGCAATTGCGACGGCAAAAAAGTTACCGAGGGCGACATCAAAAATCTCGCCGCGTGGAACGCTAAAAATCCCGGCGATTATGAAATCCCGTTCACCGTCGCGCGCGTCGTGTTGCAGGATTTTACCGGCGTGCCGCTGCTCGTCGATTTGGCGGCGATGCGCTCGGCGGTCGCCGGCGCGGGAAAAAATCCGAAAATCATCGAGCCGCTCGTACCGGTTGATTTGGTCATCGACCACTCCGTGCAAGTCGATTTCGCCGGCAGCGCCGAGGCGTTTTCAAAAAATCTCGAACTCGAATTTCACCGCAACCGCGAGCGTTACCAGTTTTTGAAATGGGGCATGCAGGCGTTCGAT
>JAVBUU010000178.1:0-7018 GCA_031555005.1 Opitutales bacterium
CCTTTTTCTTTCAAAACTTTTTTGAGCGCGTGGAAGACTTCCGTGCCGTAGCGAAGGGCTTCGCGGAAGGTCGGGGCGCCGACCGGCATGATCATGAATTCTTGGAAATCGATCGGGGCGTCGGAGTGCGCGCCGCCGTTCATGATGTTCATCATCGGCACCGGCAAAACTTTGGCGTTGGGGCCGCCGAGGTATTTGAAGAGCGGTTGGCCGAGACCGGCGGCGGCGGCTTTCGCCGTGGCGAGCGAGACGCCGAGAATGGCGTTGGCGCCGAGTTTCGACTTTGTCGAGGTGCCGTCGAGGGCGAGCATCGTCTTGTCGACGGTGACTTGTTCGGTGGCGTCGAGGCCGATGAGTTCCGGTGCGATCTTGTCGTTGACGTTGTTGACGGCCTTCAGGACGCCTTTGCCGCCGTAACGTTTCTTGGGATCGATGCCCTTTTCAAATTCCTTTGCCGGAACATCGGAGTCGCGCAGTTCGTGCGCTTCGTGTTCGCCGGTGCTGGCGCCGGAAGGAACCGCGGCGGTTCCGATTGCGCCGTTGTTGAGCTCAACGTCCACCTCAATGGTGGGGTTGCCGCGCGAGTCCAGGATTTCGCGGGCGCGAATGTCGACGATTGTGGTTGCCATGTGTGTGTATGAAAAAGTGAAGAAAGCGGGGAGGCTGAAAGTTTTGCCGGCGGCGGCAAGCGTGTTTTGGGTAAAAAAATACCGGCACCTGACGATGCCGGTATTTTTTGCGGGGAAAAGTTTCCCGGTTTGAAGCTTATTTGGCTTCGGCTTTCGGGCACGCCTTCGGGCACTCTTTGGGGCAATCCTTTTTGGCGGTGTCGCAGGTTGCCGCGGCAGGGCATTCTTTTTTATCGCACGGGGCGGCGCACTTGGAGGTGCTGCAGCAGCCGGTGACGAATGCCATGGCGGCGATTCCGAAGATAATGCTGATTTTGTTTGCTGTAATTTTCATAGCGGCCTCACAGATTCCCGGTTTTTCGAAAAATGCAAATTTTTTGAATTTCCCGCTGGGGTCGGGCGCTTTTTCCGAGTCGGTTATCTGCCGCGACCATTGCCGGAATTGCCGGCGTCGTCGGCATTTCCGCCGCGATTGCCGCCGCGCCCGCCGGGCGGTCCGAAATTTATGCCGCTTTTTTCTACTTCCGTGCGAATTTCGGTGAAATACTGCGTGCGTTGCTCCGGCGTAAGTTGCCGGATTGCGTTCCCGAATTCCTGCATTTCCTTTTGCGTGGGGCGTTGGCCGGTTTTCCGCATCTCAATCATGCGCGCCACTGCTTGTTTGGCGTCGAGGCCGTTGACGATAATGCGCCCCTTGTTTGCCTCGGCGGCAACTTCGTCGGCGGACAGCGGCGTCGGTTGCGGGGCAATCGACATCGGCTCGCCGGTGTTCGCGGTCAGGTCCAGTTTCAGGGCCATGCCGTTGAGTCGGACGACGACCGATCGCGCGAGCGGATTGGCGCTTTCGACATACCATTTTGCTTTTTTATCGCGTAATTTCACCCACTGCGATTCGCCGGTTTCCGGGTTTTTTATGCTGACTTCGAGGTTCTCGCCGCTGCCGATCATGCCGTGCAATTCGAGGGGCGAGAAACTCCGGTTTTCCTGCGATTGACGGTTGCGCCGGCGTTGTTCCCAACGTTCGCGCCGTGCCGCGTCCTCGTTTTGCGCGACGAGGGTGCCGGTCGTCAAAATTCCGATGAGAAAAGCGGTGATGAGGTTTTTCGAACGCATGGCCGGGGTCGATTTTTAAGAGGCGGGAAAACGTGAATCTTGCAACCCCGCAATGCCGGAAAAGTTTCGTGCGGATCCTGCGGTGCGTGAAGTTGCGCCGGATTGAGAAGCGTAAGATGCTGCTTCCGGTTTGCCGCGAAGTCGCTTTATTCCCGCAGGCATGGACAAACCCGCCATTGCCGAAATTCTTTCCGAGATTGCCGTATTTATGGATATCAAAGGCGAAAATCCTTTTAAAATTCGGGCTTATCAAAACGGGGCGCGCGTGCTCGAAACCATGCCGGACGATCTCGACACGCTCATCGCCGGCGATCTTTTGAAACACGTTCCCGGCATCGGCGAGGCGCTTGCGGAAAAAATCACGACGCTTCGGAAAACAGGCAAGTTGCCGTTTTACGACGAGTTGCGCGCATCGATTCCGGCGGGCTTGCCGTCGATGTTGGAAATTCCCGGACTCGGCCCGAAGAAGGTGAAAATGCTTTGGCACGAACTCGGCATCGAGAGCATCGAAATGCTGCAGGCAGCCTGCGAAGACGGCCGCGTTGCGGCGTTGAAAGGTTTCGGTGCGAAAACGCGCGATAATATTCTTTCCGGAATTCGCAACCGTGAGGCGTATTCGAAGCGTCATCTTTGGCCGGAGGCCGCCGATGTCGCCCGGCCGATTCTTGCCGGGTTGAAGAAACTGCCGGGCGTTATTCACGCCGCCGCCGCCGGCAGCCTGCGCCGGCGACTTGAAACGGTCGGGGATTTGGATTTTCTCGCCGCCGCCGAAGATCCCTTGCCGGTGATGGACTGGTTTACGACGCTTGCCGGCGTCGCGGAGGTGACGGCGAAGGGCGAAACAAAATCAAGCGTGCTTTTCGAAGGCGGGTTGCAGGCGGATTTGCGCGTTGTGCCGGAGGCGCAGTTTTTTTTCGCGCTGCATCATTTCACCGGGTCGAAGGATCACAATGTCGCCATGCGCCATCGCGCCTTGCAGCGCGGATTGAGTCTGAGCGAATGGGGGTTTTCGACAAAAAATCCGGAAACGCCGGCACCGTCCGCAAAAAGTGAAGCCGATATTTTTGCCGCGCTCGGGTTGCCTTATATCGCGCCGGAATTGCGCGAGGGACTCGGCGAGATCGAAGCCGCCGAATCGGGGAAATTGCCGGCGCTTGTATCCGAAGATCAAATACGCGGCGCGTTTCACAATCACACGACCGAGTCCGACGGGCAAAATACGCTCGAGGAAATGATCGCCGGCGCGGAAGCGCTCGGCTGGGAGTATTTCGGCGTCGCGGACCACTCGAAATCAAGCGTGCAGGCAAACGGACTTTCCGAGGACAGGCTGCTCCGGCAGGTCGAGCGTATCCGAAAAATAAATACAAGCGGGCGTTTTAAAACGTACGTTTTTGCCGGCAGCGAAGTTGATATTTTAAAAGACGGCCGGCTCGATTTCGACGATTCGGTTCTGGTGCGGCTCGATTACGTCGTCGCCTCGGTGCACGCGGCATTTACGTTGGATTCGGAGGCGATGACCGCGCGGCTGGTGCGCGCGTTGGAAAATCCTTACGTGACGATGCTCGGCCACATGACCGGTAGGATTTTGCTGCGCCGTGAGCCGTATGCGCTCGATGTCGAGCGCGTAATCGACGCGGCGGTCGCCAACAAAAAAATAATCGAACTGAACGCCGCGCCGAAGCGGCTCGACATGGATTGGCGACTTTGGAGCCGAGCTGCCGAAAAAGGGCTGTTGTGTTCGATAAATCCGGACGCGCATTCGGTCGCCGGTTTGCAATGGGTGCGAAACGGTGTTGCCGCCGCACGCAAGGGGCGGCTCGAGGCACGCAATATTCTTAACTGCCGGTCCTTGCCGGAAGTACGAAAGTATTTCGGAAAGTAATCCGGGGAAAAATTCTCGCCTGCGGCATAAAAATTCATTTCTTTTCGCGGACCATGTATTCCCCGGAAGTCAAAGATTCCTACAACGCGCGCCTCGCCGCGATTCAAGAAGCCGGTCTCTTTAAGCAAGAGCGTTTTATTGCCGGCTCGCAAAGCAATCGCGTGGTTTTGAAAGACGGACGCACCGTCATCAACATGTGCGCAAACAATTACCTCGGCCTCGCGGATCATCCGGAAGTGAAGGCTGCCGCGAAAGCCGCGCTCGACAAGTGGGGCTTCGGCATGGCCAGCGTCCGTTTTATTTGCGGCACGCAAACGCTCCATAAGGAGCTCGAAGACGCGATTACCGAGTTTCTCGGCACCGAAGACACGATTCTTTATTCCTCCTGTTTTGATGCCAACGGCGGTCTCTTCGAGCCGCTTCTCGGTCAGGAAGACGCAATCATTTCCGACGCGCTTAATCACGCGTCGATCATCGACGGCGTGCGCCTTTGCAAGGCCGCGCGTTACCGTTACAACAATTCGGACATGGCCGACCTTGAAGCCAAGCTCAACGAGTCGAAGGCTGCCGGCAATAAGGTCAAAATGATCGCGACCGACGGCGTTTTCTCGATGGACGGTTTCATCGCGCCGCTCAAAGAAATTTGTGATCTCGCCGACAAGCACAATGCGCTCGTCATGGTGGACGACTCGCATTCGGTCGGCTTCCTCGGAAAAACAGGTCGGGGCACGCACGAACACACGGGCACGATCGGGCGCATTGACGTCATCACCGGCACGCTCGGCAAAGCGCTCGGCGGCGCATCCGGCGGTTACACCTCCGGCAGAAAAGAACTCGTCGAACTGCTCCGGCAGCACAGCCGTCCTTATCTTTTCTCGAACTCGCTCGCGCCTACGATCACGGCCACAACGCTCGCGATTTTGAAACTTCTGAAAAAAGACACGAGCCTGCGCGATCAAGTTATGGCGAATGCGGCCTACTGGCGCAAGGGACTCACGGAACTCGGATTCAAGCTCCAACCGGGCGAGCATCCGATCGTGCCGGTGATGCTCGGCGACGCCGTCGTCTCGCAAAAATTCTCCGCCGCACTTTTGGAAAACGGCGTTTACGCGGTCGGCTTTTTCTACCCGGTTGTTCCGAAGGGCCTCGCGCGCATTCGCACGCAAATCAGCGCCGCGCATACGAAGGAAGACTTGGACAAGGCGCTCGACGCTTTTGCCAAGGCGAAAAAGACGGTCGGCGTTTAATTTGTATTCGAAAAATAATTACAAAAATCCCCGGCGTTATTGCCGGGGATTTTTTGTTTCGGCAGAGTTTTTAAATGCCGGGAAAAAGCACCTGTTGTGCCGGCATGTTTCGCCCCGTTTATCGCCGCAAGATTTTTTGTGCGGTTTTGGCGGCGTTAAAAATCGTTTTTCCGACGGCAATGCCGCCGCGATAATTGCCGCAAAAATACAAACCGGTGCAGTCGTGTTCTGCGTTTTCCAGCAACGAAACCAATTTTTCGTGACCGATGTCGTATTGCGGAATCGCGTGCGCGTGCCGGTGTGCATGCGTAAAAACCGGTTCGCCGCGAATGCCGAGCAACCGGCGCAACTCGCCGGCGGCAAGCGCGCTTTGCGCCGGCGCGTCGAGTCGCGCAAGTTCGGGTCGGCGGCAACCGCCGATAAAAGTCGTCAGCAAAACGTGACCGTTTGGCGCGCGGTCCGGAAAGAGGCTGCTTTGAAAAAGCGTGCCGAGGATTTGCCGGTCTTCAACGGCCGGTGCCAGCATGCCGAATCCGTCCAGCGGGTGTTCGACTTGTTCGCGTCGGAAACCGAGCGAAATAACGCCGACGGGCGGTGCCGGCAAGGCGTGCCACGGGCGCAAGTGCCGGGCGAGCGCCGGCGGAAAAGGGATTTTTTCCCAACAACGCGGCGGGGCTGCGACGACAAGCGCGCGCGCCGTGACGCGCCGCATTTTTCCGGCGACGCAAAATTGCACGCTCCAAGTGCCGCCGGCGGTTTCGACGGAAATGATTTCAACGCCGGTTTGAATGCGTGCGGCGCCGAGGCTTTCGGCGAGCTTTTCCGGGATCGTCGCCATGCCTCCGGTAAAATTGACGAGCCGGCGCACCGGCGCGGCGCGCCCTTTTCGCAGGCCGGCGACGAGCAGTGAACCGTATTGTTGTTCCATGGCGCGCAGGCGCGGAAACGCGGCGCGGAGCGAAAGTTTTTCCGGATCGCCGGCGTGAATGCCTGCAACCATCGGATCAACGAGGCGAGCAAACGCGTCCGCGCCGAGGCGACGCCGGGCGAATTGCGCGACGCTTTCGTCCGCCTCGCGGGCTTTTCCGGCAAACGGTTCGGCGAGGATTCGCAGTTTGCCGGCAAGGCTGAGGAGCGGCGTCGTTATCGCGCCGAACGGCGAGGCCGGTGCCGCGACGGGTTTGCCGGCGCAGACGAGAAAACGTTTTTTCGCCGCCGGATTCGCCTCGACGGGGGCGATGCCGAAGGTGCGTAAAATTTCCTCGGTCCCGTCATTTTCGAGCATGAGGGAATTCGGGCCGGTTTCGGCGATAAATCCGTCTTGTCGGACGGTGCTCACCGCGCCGCCGACGGACGATGCGGTATCGAGCACGAACGGGCTCAGGCCGCCGCGTAAAAGGGTTGCCGCGGTTGTGAGGCCGGCGATTCCGCCGCCGAGAATGATGACGTCGGATTGCATTTTTTAACGAAAGGTCACGGGGGCGCGGGATGAATTTTTACGGGATTTATTTTGTAATTAAAAAATAATTACAAATTTTATTCGCAGCAGGTGCAGGCGTGAATTGTCGCGAGTTTTCCGGCTTCGAGCCGGAGGATGGAATCGAACCGGCGCTCGGCGTCGGCAAGTTCGTGTGTGGCCATGATGATTGTGATTTCGCGGTTGCGGGCGTCGGCGAGAAATTCGTCGAGCACGTTGCGGCTTTCGGCGTCGAGTCCGTTGTAGGGTTCGTCGAGCAGCAGGATTTTGGCTTCCTGACAAAGCGCGCGGGCGAGGAGGACGCGTTGTTGTTGCCCGCCGGAAAGCGCGTCGAGCGGACGGTCGGCAAGATTTTCGAGCCCGAGCCGGCGGAGGGCGTCGCCGGCTTTTTCGCGGTCGATTTTTTTCGGTTGCCGGAAAAATCCCAAGTGAGGGTAGCGTCCGGCAAGCACGGCTTTGCGAACCGTTACCGGGAAATGCCATTCGATGAGGTGGCGTTGGGCGAGAAAGGCGATGTCCGGGTTGCCGCAGGCGGACGGTTTTCCGTTGACGAGAATGTCGCCGGCGACCGGCGGAAGCAGCCCGGCAAGCGTGCGCAGCAGCGTGGATTTGCCGGCGCCGTTTTCGCCGACGAGCGCGGCGCGGCAGCCGTGCGCGATGCTGAGATTTA
>JAVBUU010000170.1:0-4961 GCA_031555005.1 Opitutales bacterium
CCGGAAACGGACAGTTTCGAGTGATAGCAATAATGCGGCACTTCTTTGCCGATGCTTTTGATTGCATCGACGAGATTTGCGCCTGCCGGCACTTGGAAGTTTTCGCCGTCAACGGTGATGGTCACCAAATTGGTTTTCGTCTCTTGAGCCATGAAAAATAAAAACGCGGAAAATGCTGCGAACCTTGCCGGCGGCGGCAAGAAGCAATTGCCGCCGGGAGTGCCGGAAAATTTATCTCCGGAATTTGCGCTTGTAATAGAAAATGATAGCATTCTGCTAGCGTTATGCCGCGGAAACTGCGTGAACTTATCGCCGACCTGCGAAAAGCCGGTTTTGAACAACGTCCCGGTAAGGGTAGCCATCGGCGTTTTTACCACGCAAAATCCGGCGCGACGGTTACCTTGTCCGGTCATAGTGAAGGCGCTGATGCGCACCGTTATCAGGAAAAACAAATCAAAGAAGCCATAGAAAAATCCGCCCATGAATACTAAGGAACGCCAAAAGAAAATTCGCGAAATCGCCGGACGTTATCCGCGTTTAATTGAGTGGAGCAGCGAAGATAATCTTTATATCGGCAGCGCGCCGCCGCTCGTTGGGCATTGCTGTCACGGAAAAACAGAAGTCGAAGTCGCCGTGCAACTCTCCGAAATTGTCAACGAATGGGCCGGCGACATTGTTGACGGCCACGTAAAACCGCCGGCGGAGATTGTCGGAAAAAAATATTCCGGCCGCATTTTGCTTCGCGTGGAACCGGAATTACATAAAGCCGCCGCCCTCCGTGCCGCCGCCCGCGGTGACAGTTTAAATCATTATATCGCGGAATTGTTGGTTTCGGCGGCGTGAGTTGCAGCGGGCTGTCGGTGATGCTTTAAATTACGTTTTAATGTATCTAGAATTTTTTCCCCAACGGCTTGAATCGCCGGAACCGCGACGGAATTGCCGAATTGTTTATACGCCGAGGCGTCGGAAACCGGAATAATGTAATTGTCCGGAAATCCTTGCAAGCGCGCCCATTCGCGCGGCGTCATCTTGCGGAGGCCTTCGCGGTTTACTTCGCCTTTGATGTGCGTGGTCGGCGTGAAATTCGTCAACCGGTCGTCGCGCACCAAATTGCGCTCGCGGCCCATGCCGCCGACGACAATCGCGTTCGTCGTGCCGTCGTCGTCGATGATTTCGTAGCCGAAACCGTTTCCTTTGCCGGCGTGACGCGATTTATGAGCGCGGAGCGTCTTTAAATATTGCGTCGAAAGGTAGTATTTCACCGGCACCGGCAAAGCTTCTTTGACATCGGCAAAAACCGTTTTTTTGCCGGCGGATTTCGGATATTCAAACGCCGTGACGCCGGTGTCTTTGCGGAAGCCGACGATGTAAATGCGTTCGCGGTTTTGCGGAACGCCGAAGTTTTTCGCGTTAACGATTTGCGGTTCCGGCACAAAATAACCGAGGTCGTTGCGCAGGACGTTCAAAATGGTTTGAAGCGTTTTTCCTTTTTCATGGCTGAGCAGCCCTTTGACGTTTTCCAAAAAAATCGCTTTCGGCCGGTGTCGGCGGATGATTTCGGCGACGTCGAAAAACAGCGTGCCGCGCGTGTCTTCAAACCCGCCGCGCTTGCCGGCGATGGAAAACGCCTGGCACGGAAAACCGGCGCACAGGACATCGAAATTTTTCGGAATTTGCGCCTTCGTCGCCTCGCTCGTGATGTCGCCGTGCGGCGCGTCGCCGAAATTCGTCGCGTAGGTTTTTTGGGCGCGCTTGTCCCATTCGCTCGTAAAAACGCACTTGCCGCCGAGGTTTTGGAGCGCGAGACGAAATCCGCCGATACCGGCAAAAAGGTCGATAAAGGTGAATTTACCCTGCTTGGGGGCCGGAAAAGGCACCGGCGGATTTTTGGATTTCGGCGTTTTAATTTTAACCACGGATTGCGGGGATAAAAACGGATGTTGTTATTTTTTAAAGGCGTAAAACGGGGTCAGAAATGGGAAAATCCGAAAAAGTTGTTTCCGATTTCTTTGCCGGCGGCATCGAAGAATTTTCCGGCATTTTCCGGCGACGTTTTCTCGATGACGCCGATGGGCGTGAGCGGCGTTGCCGGAAACGATTTTTCCCACTCCCGCAGTAACGCCGGCAACGCGCCGGTGTCCGCCGCGAGTAGGAGTTCGTAGTCTTCGCCGTCGTTGAAAACGTGATCGGCGGGGCTGCGGTTGTCGCGCGCGCTCATCGCGCGGGCGTCGTCGGAAACCGGCAGTTTTTCCAAATCCAAAACGGCGCGCGTCGCCGGCGGCAATAAGGCGCGCAGGTCTTTGCCGAGCCCGTCGGTGATGTCCATGCCGGCGCGAATCGCCGGATGCGCGGCGAGCAATCGGCCTTCGGCGAGGCGCGGCGTGAAGGCGTAATGCTTGCCGGCGAGCGAGCCGCCGAGCGTGCCGGTGACGAGAATCGTGTCGCCGGCGCGCGCGGTCAGGCGTTGCAACGGCTTTTCGGCAAAACCGGTGAGCGAAAGCGTCGCGCAAAAAAAGTCGGGTTGCGCGCGCACGATGTCGCCGCCGGCGAGTTCGACGTTGAAAGTGCGGCAGGCACCGGCGACGCCGGCAAAAAAACGTTCGAGCCAGTCGATGCGTAAATTCGGGCCGAGAATAAGGCTCAGCACCGCGTCGGTCGGCACGCCGCCGCAGGCGGCGATATCGCTCAAATTGCGCTTAATCAACTTTTCGCCGCCGTGCTCCGGCAAAACGGATTCGTCGATGTGCCCGCCCCAAATTACGCTGTCCGTCGTGACCAGGCGCATGCCGGCGGCGGGTTGCGCCGGCAATACGGCACAGTCGTCGCCGATGCCGCGCGGGGGCGGCGCGGTTACGCCGGCAAGCCAAACGTGGATTTTTTCGATCAAACCGGTTTCGCCGAGCGACGCGACGCATTCGGTTTTGTCATTGAAAAACGGATACACGAAATGAATTTGGATTTAAAATTTAAGGCGTAAAAATTAATACCAACCGGCGACGTGGCCTTGGAATAATTTTATCGCGAAGACGGCGAGGTTTCGCGCGGCGTGGCCGGCAAAACAAGGCAGGAGCGATCGCGCGGCGTTTTTCGGATGAAAACGCAGGGCATAAAAATAAAGGCTGATTGCGAAAACGACGCCGAAGCTGAAACATCCTTTGACCGAAAAGTTCGCCGAAAATCCGCGGTAAAACTCATACCAAGGCGCGTTTTCCGGCATGGAAAATTGCCAAAGGAAATCGTGAGCGAGCGCGAACAGCAACGACGCGCCGACGACGCCGGCGATAAGCACGGCGCGGCCTTTGCCGGTGATGACGAGGTAGCCGCGAAAAATAATTTCTTCGACGATGGCTGCCGCGAGCATCGCCGCGAGGAAAAGCGCGGTGATGTTTTTTTGTTCGCCGCTGATGCCGAGCGCGTATTCGCCGGCGGTTTCGCCGAGCGTCAGCAGGATTGCGCCGATTGCGCCGGCGACGATAAATCCGGTCGGGCAGGGCGTCGCGCCCGGCAGCGCGCCTTTTGCCGGCGTGCCTTTGCGGGCGGCGGAAAAGTCCTGTATCCAGAGGTAACCGAAAATGCCGGCGGCGGCGACGGCGATTAAAATGCCTTCTATCGATTTAGCCATGAGTTGTTAAATTTTAAAAAAGTTCGAGTTCGCCTTGCGCGCGGTCTGTCCGGCGCGAACCGGCAAGACTGTCGCGGACGAGCGTTTCCAAGGAGACGTCGATTTTTTCGGGTTGAGCGCAAAGGTGACGGAGCAGGAGTGCGGCGGCAAGCGCGTCGTAAAGCGCGCAGTGCGGACGCCGGCGTTTTTCCGGGCAATGCCGTGCGGCGAGCCGGTCGAGTTTTTTGTCCAGGCGAAACCAGTCGATGAGCGCGCCGAGTTTGCGGTCGGCGAGGCGCGGAAACCATGTTCCGGCAAGGCGGCAGGTGTCGATCCACGGCCCCCAGTCGTTCACGGCTTCGCCGGCGCGGGCGAAGTCCGGCATCGCGCCGGGATACGCCCAAACGCTTTTCAAAAAACCTTGTTCCGCCGGCGCGTGGTGGGCGGCGAAAAGTCCGTTGCGGCGAAGGCCGAAAAATAATTCGGCGTCGGCGGCAATCGGTTGCGCGCCGGCAAAATCGGCGTCGCGTAAGCCGTGGCATTGCGTGTCGATTGCCGGCACCGGCATTTCCGGCCGGCAGAGGCGCGTGGCGGTGCGGACAATTTCGCCGTTGTGCAGCGTGGCGATGCCGTATTCGACAATGCCGGTGCGCGTGCTTCCTTCAAAGTCGATGACGTGAACGGGAATGTTTTTCCAATGCGGCACGGCGTGAGAAATTTTTTCGCGGGGCGGTTGTTACCGGCGGAGTGCGGCGCGCGCTTCGGTTTCCAAAACGGCGGCGACGGCGGCTTCGGCGCGGGCGATTTGCCAGAGTTTTTTAAGCTCTTCGGCGGTTGTTTTTTCGTCGTCGAATTTTTCGAGGAAAACGCCGTAGGCGCGCCAGGCGTTATGCCAAACGGGATTGGCGCGGGCGATCTCGATGCGGAGGTTTTGCCGGCGTTCGAAAACTTCACGACGAACGGCAGGCTGCTCGCGCAGTTCAATCAACGCGAGCGGGTCGAGGCGTTTGTCTTTTCCGTCCGGCGCGAAAACAAAGTCGGCGGCTTTTTCCAGAAATTCCCGCGACTCGCGCATCGTGAGCGTGGGCGCGAGACGTTCGCGGATGAGCAAGGTGAACGACGTCGGCCACCAAGTCGCTTTGCGGTCGTCGTCTTTCCAAACGTCTGGAAATTTTTTTCCGAGAAATGCGTCGAGCGATTCGCCGCCGGCGAGCGCGAGCAACATTTGCCCTTGGACGATGCCGGTGCCGAGTTTGCGGCGGAGGTGTCGCCAAAACCAAAACGCGGCAAGCCTGTCGTTGTCATTCAGCGGCGGTTCGTCGGAAAATTTTTCGAGCGGCGGAATCGGCGCGCGCGCGGC
>JAVBUU010000014.1:0-4330 GCA_031555005.1 Opitutales bacterium
AACCGGCGGCATCGGCGGCTTTTTTCCCGGGTTTGAGCAGGCACCACCATTCCTCCGGCGTCGTCGCCGGGCGCAGCAGCAGGCATTCGACGCGGCCTCCGCTCGGGCGCACGCCCGGCAAGCGCGCGCGAAGAACACGAGCGTTGTTGCGAAAAAGTTCCGTTCCCGCCGGCAACAGTTCCGGCAAATCGCGGAAAATGCGGTGCGAGATTTTGCCGGTGTCGCGTTCGACGACGAGCAGGCGCGATTCGTCGCGCCGCGCCGCCGGCGTCGAGGCGATGCAGTGTTCGGGCAATTCGTAATCGAACAGGGCGGAATCCATTTTTGCGAAATGCCGGCGTTATGCACGGCGGAGTTTTTGCCGCAAAAGTTTTTTTCAATCGAAGACGGGCACGGGGAACGCGGGTTGTCTTGTAATTAAAAAACAATTACTCGTTACCGGCGTCGGTTTTCCGGCGTTGCCGGAAGCATGTTTGCCGCTTGCCGGCAGGGATTTTCCCGGCAAAGTCCGGCTGTATGAAAAAGATTGAAAGAGTTCGCTTGGACGATCCGAACGTTGAGCCGACGAAGGCGCAGCTTGACTCGATTATGAGTGCGGTGGCGCGAGACGCGCGTGAGCAAAAAAAACGCGTTAACGCGGCACTGCATGCACAACTTCGCGCGGCGTTGAAAAATGTTGCTGCCAACGCGCAACCCGTTCGCTGATTTACATGGCCGGCAGCACAAAGCCGATTCTTGTCGTTATTGCCGGTCCGAACGGTTCCGGAAAAACGAGCGTTACGAAAAAGCTGTTGAACCACGATTGGGTAAAAACATGCCGGTATATTAATCCTGATGAAATTGCTTTGGAATTGGGCGGTTTTACCGGGGAGAACTTTAAAAAAGCTGCCGATACGGCGGTCGAGATAAGAGAAGAATGTCTGCGTAAAAAACAGAGTGTCGCGTTCGAAACCGTTTTTTCGTCGCCTGATAAATTAGAATTTATGCAGCGCGCGTTGGCGGCCGGTTATTTTATCCGTTTCTTTTTTATCAGCACGAAAACGCCGATTATCAATGCCGGCAGAATCACGCAGCGATACATGGAGCAGGGGCACGAGGTTCCGATTTCCAAGATTGTTTCCCGATTTAATCGCTCGGTGACGCAGTGTGCAACCGCTGCGCGCGTTGCGGATCGCACGTATATTTATGATAACTCGGTTGACGGTCGGGACGCGCAATTGATTTTTAAATTTAAAGAGGGCGTTCTCGCAAAAAAATACGTGCGAGCTCCAAAATGGGCGAGTGAGCTTGCCCGTTGGATTAAGCAAGCTGAAGTCAACGCCGCCCATGCCTCCGCCTGATCCCATCCAAACGCTGTTGACGCAGGAAACCGGCGTGAACCTTCTGGTCACGGCGTGTGCCGGCGGATTTATCGGTCTCGTCAAACAATGGCGCGAGGGGGAGAATTCCGTCGCCGGCATGCGGACATTTTCGCTTTGGGCGATTCTCGGTTTTGTCGCGGCGGGATTTGAAACCGCCGGCATCCGGTTCATGCTGCCGCTCTCTTTCGCGCTCATGGGCGTGGGCGTCGGGTTCTTTTCGTTCGCCAAAAAATCGCCGGAAAGTCATTTCGGGCCGACCACGCTCGTGGCGGCGTTGCTGGTTTTTCTTTTTGGCGTCATGATGGGGTTCGGGCAACGCGAGGCGGCGTTGGTTTTGGCCATTTTGGTTGCCGGCATCATCGGATTACACGACGTGACGCGCCGGTGGAGCAAGCTGCTCACGGCGACGGACGTTTATGCCGGGCTGCAATTCGCCGCGCTTACCGGTATCATTTTGCCGATCGTGCCGGATAAAATCGTGTGGGGATTTTTCAATCCGGCGGACACATGGCGCATGGTGCTGTTGATTTCGGGCGTGAATTTGCTCGGTTACGCGGCGATGCGCTTGCTCGGTTCACGCGCCGGGTTGCCGATCACCGGTATCGTCGGCGGGATTGCGTCAAGCACGGCGGTCACGCTCGCGTTCAGCCGGAAAAGCAAGGATGAGCCCGGCAATGCGCTCGCTTGCGCGCAAGCGGTTTTGCTGGCGAGTCAGTCGATGTTCGTGCGCGTGTGGTTCGTGATTTTGGCGCTCAATCCGGCGTTCGCGCAACGACTGCTGCCGGCGTTTATTTTGGTGACGTTGACGGGGCTGATCGTGCCTGCGGTGCTTGTGAAAAAGACGAGTCTGCAAAAGGCGTCTTCGGTGCCGGAAGTGAAAAATCCGCTGAGTCTCGGCACGGCGTTGAAGTTCGGCGCGCTTTACGCGGCATTGATTTTTTTAATTGAGCAAACGCGCCAAGCGACCGACGCGGCGGCGTTTTACGGTATCAGTTTTATTTCCGGTTTGCTGACGATGGACGCCATTACGGTGTCGTTGGCGAATAAGGTTTCCGGCGGTGACGCCGCGCTTGAGCTTGCATGCGCCGGCGTGCTCGCGGCGATGGCCGCCAATACGATTTTAAAAACCGGAATCGCTTGGTTTATCGGCAGCGAACCGTTTCGCCGAAACGTGACAATCGGTTCGTTGGTGACGTTGGCGAGCATCGCCGGCGGTTGGGCGATGCTTGTTTATTTGTAAAATTCTCTAAGAATTTTTTTTCCGATGTCGTCTTCTTCACGCAAGCGCCAAAGCCCGCTCGACCGCATTCTCGGACGTCTCGACAATCTTAACGCCGAGAATTTGACTGTTTTGGTTAAACGGCTCGCCGGCGAGCGCGATTTGCTGGAAACGGTCTTTAACACGATTCAGGAAGGCATCCTTATAATCGATGCCGCCGGCATCGTCGAGTATTCCAATCGCGCCGCGAATCGGCTTATCGGCATTAACGAAAAAGAATCCGGGAAGGTGACGCTTTGGAAACTGGTGCCGGAGTTGGCGCGTTCGCTCGACATACACCTCGATGTACACGGCGTGAATGCGAAAACGATGCCGGCGGTGACGCGCGAAATCGAAATCGCTTATCCGGAGCAACGCCATTTACGCCTGCATTTAAGCCGATTGGCGGACGAGGACTCGGACGCGCCGGTGCGCTTTGTCGTCATTTTGCTCGATGTCACGGCGGACAAAATTTCCACGGAGGATTTAATCGAGAGCGAGCGCGTGAATTCCGTTTTCGCGCTTGCCGGCGGCGTCGCGCACGAGCTCGGCAATCCGCTTAATTCGCTCACGATTCACATGCAGTTGATCCGCCGGCAACTCGAGAAATTGGCGGCGTCGCCGGCGACCGAAAAAATCGGGGATTCCGTCAGGATTTGTTCCGAGGAAATCGGCCGGCTCGACGGTATCGTCAAAAATTTTCTCGAGGCCATCCGCCCGCGCGACCCGGATTTGAATGACTTGGATTTGTTGTCCGTGATTGCCGACGTGTTCGCGCTGTTGCGTTCGCAACTGGAAGATTTGGGCGTGCGCGTTTCGGTGGAAATCGGGCAGGATTTGCCGGTTGTCAGCGGCGACAGGAATCAGTTGAAACAGGTTTTTTTCAACTTGGTGAAAAACGCGATGGAGGCAATGGACGCCGGCGGCAAGCTCGACATTTCGGCGAGCGCGGACGACGAGTTTGTTTTCGTGAAAATCACCGACACCGGTTGCGGCATCGAACGCGACGAGATGACGAAAATTTTTGATCCGTTTTTCACGACAAAAACCGGCGGTCACGGACTCGGCATGATGGTCGTGCTTCGGATATTGCGCGCGCACGGCGGACATCTCGGCATTGAAAGTTTGCCGGGGAAGGGGACGACGATGACTGTGCAGTTGCCGCAAAAACACCGGCGTTTTCGGATGCTGCCGGATTCCGGCAACTTGGCGTAAGTGTCGGCGCCGGGCTGACGCCGAAGTTTTCGGCGCATTTCGGGCGCATTCCGGGTCAATACAAATTCCAATTAAACCTTGAAACAAATCCCGCCGGCGGGAATCTCTGCCGGAATCTTTTTTCACCCGCTTTTAATCATGAACAATAAAATCGCAGTTCTCGGATTTTTCGCGCTTGCCGCGTTGAATCCGCTTTATGCCGCCGACGGCGCCGCGCCGACCGGCAAAGAATGGGAAGATTGCCAAAATCTTTCTCTCAACAAAGAAGCCCCGCGCGCGACGTTCGCGTCGTTCCAAGACACGCAGAGCGCATTGAAAGTTTTGCCGGAAAATTCCGCGTTTTGGCAATCGCTCAACGGGCAATGGAAATTCAGTTGGGTGAAACATCCGGACGAGCGTCCGAAGGATTTTTATAAATCGGAATTCGACGTTGCCGGTTGGGGCGAAATCAAGGTGCCGTCGAGCTGGCAACTCGAGGGTTTCGGCATTCCGATTT
>JAVBUU010000160.1:0-5108 GCA_031555005.1 Opitutales bacterium
GGCAGGTAAAGCCAAGTCAGCGAATTCGGCGCGAGCGAGAAAAAGTCGGTCAGGCGTTTTTGGTTTCCGAGCAGGCAGAGCGCGATGAGCCCTGCGGCCATTCCCGGCAGCGCAATGAAAATTTCGTTTTGCGGCTTCAAAACGGCTTGTTCCGGAAACAGCACGCCGGCGCAGAGGACGGTGATGACGATTGCGCCGAAAAGCACCGAAAGTTCGCGTCGCGGTTTGGCGCCGATTGTCGCGAGCAGCGTGCACATTTCCCAATGCGCCGCGCCGGTGAGCAGCACGAGCAGCGCGAGTCCGCCCCAAATTTTCCCGTAGACGAGGACAAGGACAATGGTGCTCCAAAGGGCGAGCGTTGAAAAAATTCGTGCGAGCATCGGTTGATAAAAAAAGCGGGTTATTAAGAGGATTGTTTTACTTGTTCGCCGGTTTTTCCGAAGCGGCGTTCGCGCGAAGAAAAGGATTTTACGGCATCTTCAAGGCATTTCTCGTCAAAATCCGGCCAGAGCACCGGCGAGAAAAACATCTCGGCGTAAGCCGCCTGCAGCAACAGGAAATTGCTCAACCGCGTCTCGCCGGAGGTGCGGATAATCAAGTCCGGGTCGGGAATGCCGGTTGTTTCCAAATAACCGGAAAATTTTTCCCAATCGAGCGATTCCGGCGAAATTTTTCCGGCAACAACGTCGCGCGCAAACGCTTTCGCGGCGTCGAGCACTTCGGTGCGCGCGCCGTAGTTCAACGCCAGCACGAGCGTGTGCTCCGTAAAATCTTTCGTTTTTTGCAGCGCGTTTTCGAGCGGCGTTCGCGCGTGATCCGGCAACGCGCGCAAATCGCCGATGACGCGCAGACAAACCTCTTTTTCAATCAATTTGTCCGTGTATTGATTCAGAAAAATCTCAAGCAGGCTCATCAGTGCGGAAACCTCGTCTTCCGGGCGTTGCCAGTTTTCCACGGAAAAAGCGTAAAGCGTCAGATATTCGATGCCGAGCGCGTTGGCCGCGTCGATAATGCGCAACACGTTTTGCACGCCCTTCCGGTGTCCTTCGATGCGTTGCAGTCCGCGTTGGCGCGCCCAACGGCCGTTGCCGTCCATGATAATGGCGACATGGCGCGGCACTCCCGAAATTGCGTTGGAATTTTGTTTGGACACGAAAGAAAAATTTTTCCGGGCACGGTAGCGGCGGCGGCGCGCGTGGCAAGAATGCGTTTACCGTTAAATCTTCCGGGGCCGGCGCGTTTTCGCGTTGCAATTCGAGCGCCCGAATTAACATCCCGCGCCGCAATGGATATTCTTTCAACTTGGGCAAAAAATATCGCACCTTCGCCGACGCTCGCCGTCGATGCCAAGGCCAAGGCACTGCTCGCCGCCGGCAAGGACGTTTGCGGTTTCGGCGCCGGCGAACCCGATTTCGATACGCCGTCGTTCGTCAAAGAAGCCTGCGTCGCCGCCATCCTTTCCGGGCAGACGAAATATACGCCCACGCCCGGCATTGCGCCGCTTCGCAAGGCGATTGCCGACCATTACAACGAACGCGGTTTCGCCGGCGTGACCGACGCGCAAGTCGTCATCTCGCCCGGCGGAAAAATGTCCTGCTATCTCGCGATTCTCGCGACCGTCAGCCCCGGCGACGAAGTCATCATCCCCGCGCCGTATTGGGTGAGCTATCCGGAAATGGTGAAACTCGCCGGCGGCACGCCGCGTTTCATTTTTGCCGGCGACGAAAACGATTTCAAAATCACACCCGGGCAACTGAAAGCCGCGATTACGCCGAAAACGAAATTGCTCGTTTTAAATTCGCCGTCGAACCCGACCGGCGCGCTTTACACCGAAGCCGAATTGCGCGCGCTTGTCGATGTCGCGATTTCCGCCGGGCTTTTGATCATGTCCGACGAGATTTATGAATATCTCACCTACGACGGACAAAAAAGCTGCTCGCCGGCAACCTTCTCGAAAGAAGCCGCCGAGCGCGTCATCACGGTCTCCGGTTTCGCGAAAACCTACTCGATGACCGGCTGGCGTCTCGGCACGCTCGTCGCCTCGAAGGAAATCGCTTCGGCCGCCGCCAACCTGCAAAGCCAAACGACCTCGAACGTCACGAGTTTCGCGCAATACGGCGCGCTCGCCGTTTATCAAAACAAGGACAAGGCGCGCGCCGCGCTTTCCGAAATGCTCGTGCATTTCGACCGCCGCCGGCTGAAACTTCTCGCCGGTCTGAACGCGATTCCCGGCATCAAATGCTACCGCTCGCAAGGCGCGTTTTATCTTTTCCCGAACGTCTCGGCGTTCGGCTTGTCGTCGAACGAATTCTGCGCGCGCTTGCTCGAAGAAGAACTCGTCGCGGCGGTTCCCGGCGCGGCCTTCGGCGCCGAGGGTTATATCCGCCTCAGCTACGCGACCGCCGACACGACAATCGAAAAAGGCATCGAACGCCTCGCGAAATTTTGCGCGAATTTGAAAAAATAAATTAACGCGACGAACGCGAAAAATGCAAAGAATTGAACCGCGAATTGCCGCCGGCGGCCGTTCGCGGTTCAATTTTATCCGAAAATCTTCTTTGCGATCCTCGCATTCTTTGCGGTTAAATTCGCAGCCTTATCATTAACCGTTTCTTCACTCGCATGAAAATTCCGCCGGCAACCGCTCCGATCGTTTTTACGTGCGGCGACCCGGCCGGCGTCGGGCCGGAAATCATTGCGCGCAGCCTCGCGGCGGCACCGGCGAATCGCGAAAACGTCGTCGCAATCGGGCCGAAAAGTTGGATTGAAACGCTGCCGGTGCCCGGCATCGCGACGTCGGCGTCATTAAAAACCGGATACAAAATTTCGCCCGGCAACCCCGACGAAACCGGACAGCGCATCGCGCTCGAAGCGATGGAAATTGCCGCCGCCGGCTGCCGCGAAGGCAAATTTTCCGGCGTCGTCACCGGGCCGGTGAACAAATCCGGTTTGGCGAAGATTGGATTTCCGTTTCCCGGCCAAACCGAATTTTTCGCCGACCGCTGGGGCGGGGCACCCGTGATGGCGTTTGCCGGCGGACGCCTGAAAGTCGCGCTCGCGACTTGGCACATTCCGTTCGCGCAAGTGCCCGCCGCGCTCACGCGTGAAACGCTGGAGCGCGCCGTTTCCGCCGCGATAACGCTCGCCGGCTCCGCCGCGCCGCGCATCGGCGTTTGCGGGCTGAATCCGCACGCCGGCGAAGACGGCATTCTAGGAACCGACGAGCGCGAGCGGTTGAATCCGATTTTGGAAAATTTGAGAAAAACCGGCGGCGAAAAATTTGTCGGCGTTTCCGATTGTTTGCCGGCCGACACGATTTTTTACCGACACCTGCGCGGCGAATTTGACGCCGTCGTCGCGCTTTATCACGACCAAGGGCTGGCACCGTTAAAAACGCTGGAATTCGAACAAAGCGTGAACATCACGCTCGGACTTCCGCACATTCGGACGAGTCCCGACCACGGCACCGCCTACGATATCGCCGGCAAAGGCATCGCGTCGCTCGCGAGCTGGGACAACGCAGTGCGCCTGGCGAAAATGCTCCAAGTCCGATGACTGCCGGAAGCGTCGCGATTTCGGGAATTCTTTTGGCGCGCGAGCCGTCCGGCGAACGCTTCGTAAAGCTGACGTTGCTGAGTCCGGCGGACGGGCTTGTTTGCTGCCTGTTGCGCGTTTCGAAAAAAAGCGCGATGTCCGTGCCGGATATTTTTGACGAAGCGGAAATCACGCTTGATGCGCCGAACGGTGCGGGGCCGCGTTTTGCCGGCGATTACCGCGTGATTACGCGCGCGCCGGCGGGACTTGCCGGCGATTACGCGCGGTTCGCGAACGCTTGCCGGTTTGCGCTCGTGCCGGCGAAAAATCCGCCGCCCGACGACACCGCCGGCGAAATTTTTTTATTGCTGCGCGACGCATTAAGTGCGTTTGCGGCGCGCCCGCGACCGGATTGTGCGTTGCTGAAATCGCTTTGGAAAGTTGCGAAAATCGAAGGCTGGCCGGTGCGCGAACACTGGCTGAACGGTCTTGCTGCCGGCGACGCGCGCGAGGCGGTTTCGATTTTAACGGAGCCGCTCGACGCGCAAACGGTGCCGGAAAAAACAGTTTTGCGTCTGACGCGCGCGCTGGAAGCGTGGCTTGCCGGCGAGTGCCATTTCGTGATGCCGGAGTGATTCTCCGCGCCGGAAATTTATTCCGGCAGTACGCGCACGCCGCCGGTGTCGGCGCTGGAAACCATGCTCGCGTAAGCCCGCAGCGCGGTGCTCACTTCGCGTTTGCGCGCCGGTTTATACGCGCCGGTGCCTTTGGCTTTTTCGGCGTCGCGACGTGCGGCGAGTTCCGCGTCGCCGACACGCAGATTTATCGTGCGCTCCGGGATGTTTATTTCGATTACGTCGCCGTCGCGCACGAGCGCGATGTCGCCGCCGGCGGCGGCTTCCGGCGAGATGTGCCCGATGGACAGGCCGCTCGTGCCGCCGGAGAACCGGCCGTCCGTGATGAGCGCGCATTGTTTGCCGAGGTGTTTCGATTTTATGTAGCTCGTCGGATACAGCATTTCCTGCATGCCGGGGCCGCCGCGCGGGCCTTCGTAAATAATCACGACGACGTCGCCGGCTTTCACTTTATCGAGCAAAATCGCCTGGCAGGCGGCGTCCTGCGAATGAAAAACTTTCGCAGTGCCGGTGAATTTAAAAATACTTTCGTCCACGCCGGCGGTTTTCACGACGCAGCCTTTTTGCGCGATGTTGCCTTTCAAAATCGCAAGGCCGCCGTCCTTCGTGTAAGCGTGCGCGATGTCGCGGATGCAGCCGGCGGCGCGGTCGGCATCGAGCGTCTTGTATTCGCTTTCTTGTGAGCCGAGCGTGAGGTTGAACCGGTTTGCCGGCGCGGATTTGTAGATGGAAAGCGCGTCCGCCGCCGGCGCGGTTTTGGTGATGTCGTATTTGTCGATTGCCTCGCCGAGCGTGAGCCCGTCGGCGCGCCGGCAGGAAGTGTCAACGAGTTTTCCGGCGGCGAGTTCGCCCATGATTCGCAATATGCCGCCGGCGCGATTCACGTCTTGAATGTGGTATTTTTCAGAGTTCGGCGCGACTTTGCACAGGCAGGGCACT
>JAVBUU010000022.1:0-12061 GCA_031555005.1 Opitutales bacterium
TTCGAGCGGAATGCAGCGAATCGTGACGTTCAAATCCTTTTTGATTTGCGCCTCGATGTCCGCGCTGCCGTTCCAATGCGCCATGGCGAAGCCGCCGTGGATTTCCGGTTTGTCCGGGTTTTTCGGCGTGAAGTAGGCGTAAAATTCTTCTTTGGAATTAAGCTCAGCCGTGTTGTCGGCGCGGAATTTTTTCGCGCGCGCGAGCAGGTTGTCTTGGATGGCTTGGAGCGTCGCCGGCAGCTTTTCGATAAACTCGGCGCGGGGCATGCCGGTTTTTTCGCCGGTGTCGCGGCGCGCCATGAAAACGGCGTTGCCGGCGACGTCGCGCGGGCCGACTTCCACGCGCAGCGGAATGCCTTTTTTCACCCAGCCCCAGGTTTTTTCGCCGCCGCGCAGGTCGCGGTCGTCGATCGTGACTTCGATCGGCCGGTCATCGTAGCGCCGGGCCGCGATTTCTTTTTTCAGAGAATTACAATAGGCCAGCACTTCGGCGCGCGCGGCGTCGTCCCGGTAAATCGGCAAAATCACGACGTGTTGCGGCGCGAGGCGCGGCGGGACGACGAAGCCGTCGTCGTCGGAATGCGTCATGATCATGCCGCCGATGAGTCGCGTGGAGACGCCCCACGAGGTGGTCCATGCGTGTTCGAGTTGGCTGGCTTCGCTTTGGAATTGGATGTTGCAGCTCTTCGCGAAATTTTGGCCGAGGAAGTGCGAGGTGCCGGCTTGGAGCGCTTTGCGGTCTTGCATCATGGCTTCGATGCAAAGCGTATCGACGGCGCCGGGGAAGCGTTCGCCGGCGGTTTTGCGGCCTTTGATCACCGGCATCGCCATGTAGTTTTCCGCGAAATCCGCGTAAACTTCGAGCATCTTGTTCGTTTCTTCGACGGCTTCTTCCGCCGTGGCGTGGACGGTGTGGCCTTCTTGCCAGAGAAATTCGGCGGTGCGCAAAAAGAGACGCGTGCGCATTTCCCAGCGGACGACGTTGGCCCATTGGTTAATCAAAATCGGCAAGTCGCGATACGATTGCACCCACTTGGCGTAGGTTTCGCCGATGATGGTTTCGGACGTGGGGCGAACGATGAGCGGTTCTTCGAGCGGGCCGGCGGGCACGAGCTTTCCGTCCGGTCCGGCTTCGAGGCGCGAGTGCGTGACGACAGCGCATTCTTTCGCAAAACCGTCCACGTGCTCGGCTTCTTTTTCGATATAACTTTTCGGAATGAAGAGCGGGAAATAGGCGTTCACGTGACCGGTGGCCTTAAACATGGCGTCGAGGTCGCGCTTGATGTTTTCCCAAAGCGCATAACCCCACGGCTTGATGACCATGCAGCCGCGCACGGCGCTGTTTTCGGCGAGATCGGCGGCTTTGATGACTTGCTGATACCACTCCGGATAATCTTGGGCGCGGGTGGGCGTGATGGCTGTTTTGACGGGTTTGCCGGCGGGTGCGTTCATTGGGAAAAATTTTTTTAAGTGCGCGGGATTGAGTTCGCCGGCGGGGTGTTTGCAAGGCGGATTCGCGCGGGAACGTATGCCCGGGGTCGACGATTCGGGAATCGCCGTCACCGGGTGCAAAAAAACCGCCGGCATTAACGCCGGCGGTTTTTGTTTTTCGCTCCGTGTTTTTACGGCACAAAGTCGTAATTCACCGAAAGCTGCATTTGCCAGGCATCGCCGTGCCGGCCGTCTTTGTGTTGATTGTAACCGTAAAGAATTTCGGCACCGACCCAGAACGCCTTTGTCGGCTGCCAAATGACATTTGCTGAAGCATACGCCGACCGGTGAAAAGCGCTGCCGGCTTGCCCGCTCGCGTTATCGACTTCGAGGTAACCGCCGGTGAAACTTGAACGCCACCGGGTTGACCATTGGTGCGTGTAGGTCGCGTAAGCGCCCAAAACCGGCAGCGGACGCAGATCGCCGCCGGCGGTGAGCGCGGCGTCCGCGTTCAGGCCGGAAACGTCTTGGAAATAGCGTCCGATGCCGTAGCCGCCGGCAAGTTGCACGCCGATGCGGTCTTCGCCGAAAACCTTTGTGCCGGCGGTGAGGCTTGCGCCGCCGCCGAATACGCTTTGCCCGTTGTCGTTGCCGTCGCGGTAACCGAGGTCGCGCGCGATGCCGGCGAGTTGGACGTGCCAGTCGTTTGTTTCGTAACGCAGACGCGCGACGTAGTCGGGTTGCCGGTTGCGTGATTGCGCGCCGGCGATTGCGCCGGTGGCGTCGATTTGCGAATCCGGTTGCTCGACTGCGAGCGAGAGCGCGAGGTTGCTTTCCTCTTTTTTAAGGAGCGGAATCGTGTAACGCAGTTGAACTTGGCGGACGTAGGCCGCGCTGTTCGGCCCTTGATAATCGACGATGTCCGGCCAGATGTCGTCGTCGGTAAACGTTGTGCTTGTCTGCCCGCCGAGGAGGTTGCCGACTTGCGCGTAAAATTGCCGGAAGTGATACGAGTAATTATTGTTCGCGCCGCCGAAGAAGTCGTTTTCGTAATAAATGCGCAGGTTGCCGACATCGGTCTTTCGGCGGAGTTCGAAGTCGATGCGCGAGGCTTTGCCGTTGAAGGCGACGTTTTCGCCCGAACCGTAGTTTGTTTCGCCCTGCACGGGAATGCCGGACGTAATAAACTCGGTGTTGTCGGCCATTTTCGTGTCGTTGACGTCGAGATTTACGCGCACGTAGCCGCCGAATTTTAAGTAGGTGTCCGAGTCCCAAAGGCGCATGAAGCCCTTAAAATACGGATCGACGGCGGGCTTTTCTTCGGCGATTGCCGGTGCGGCTGCCGGCTTCGCGGTCTCTGCCGGCGCGTGTTGCGCCGGATTGTTTGCCGGCGTGGGAGGGGCGGGCTGTTGTTGCGCGGCGGCTTTTTCTTTTTCGAGCGCTTCTACTTTGGCGTGCAGCGCATCAATTGTTTTTTGCATCGCGTTGAGGCGGTCGAGCACCGTCTGCGAAACGACGACCGGTTCGCCGGCGGCATCTTGCGCGCCGGCGGAAATGCCGCCGGCACTTAGTGCGAGCGCAACGGCTGTTGCGGCGGCAAGTTGTTGTTTTCTTAAAAACATGATCGGCTCCGTTGTTGTATCCGCTTTGCGGATACTGGTTTAATATTCGTAAAAATACGCCTGCAGTTTTTTGAGATCGTTTGTTTTCAGCAATCCGAGCGTGAGCAGAATGCGCGCTTTTTGCGGGCTTAATTCCATGCCGGTGATGAATCCGAGCTCGTCGTCGTTCACTTCGACGTTGCGGTCAACGATGCCGGAGCCGACGCGGGAAGCGCGCACGACGACGACGCCTTGCGCGGCGGCTTTTTGCAGCGCGGCGAGCGCGGCGTCCGTCGTGTTTCCGTCGCCGACGCCGGCGAGGATGATGCCTTTTGCGCCTTTTTCGACGGCGGCGTTAATCAGCGTGCCGTCGAAATTCGCGTAGGAGTAAACGATTTCGACATAGGGCAAATCCTTCGGCGTCAAACCGGCGACGGAGAATTCGCTTCCGGTGGTGTGCTTTGTCGTGTTTTTCGAATAGAAAAACGCTTTGCCGGCATTCATCACGCCGGCGATTCCGCGGTTCGGCGAGCGGAACGTGTCGAGGTGCGTCGAGTTTGTTTTTTGCGCTTCGCGGGCGTAGTGAATCGTGTCGTTGAGCAGCACGAGCGGGCCGCGCCCGTTGGCGGCCGGATTGCCGGCGAGCGAAACGGCGTCGTAGAGATTTGCCGGCCCGTCCGCGCCGATGGCGGTCGCCGGGCGCATGGAGCCGACGAGGATCACCGGCTTGTCGCTGCGGACGACGAGGCTCAGGAAGTAGGCGGTTTCTTCGAGCGTGTCCGTGCCGTGCGTGATGACGACGCCGGTGACGTCGTGTTTCGCGAGCGTTTGGTTCACGCGCTCGGCGAGCTTCAACCACACTTCGTGGTTCATGGTTTGGCTGCCGATGTTGGCGACCTGCTCGCCGGAAATGACGGCGATGTCGTTCAGTTGCGGCACGGCTTTAATCAAATCTTCCACGGAAAAAGAGCCTGCTTTGTAGCCTGCGCCTTGTCCGGCGACCGCTTGCGCGCCGGCAATCGTGCCGCCGGTGGCGAGCACGGTGATGTTCGGTTTGCCGGCGGCGAATGCCGTGAGCGCGGTGCCGGCAAAAAGGGTTCCGGCGAAAAGCGAGGTGAGGAATGCTGTGTTTAAGTATGTTTTTTTCATGACGTGTTACGGGGTGGATTTTTTTTCGGGAAACGGTTGTATTCAAAATTTAATTACGCGGTGCCGGCGGCTGGCGCCAAAAGCGCGACGACGACAGGACCCCATGCGGTGAGGATGACGTTGCCGAGCGCGTAAGGCACTGTGTAGCCGAGCGCCGGCAGCGAGCTCTCGGCCTCCTCCTGCACGGCGACGATGCCCGGCGTGCTTGTGCCGGCACCGGCGCAAACGCCGAGCAACAGCGCGCCGTTCATGCGAAGCACGTAGCGTCCGAACAAAATCGTGACGATATGCGGCAAGAGCGAAACGATGACGCCGGCGAGCAGAATCGAGAGGCCGCTTTCCGCGACGGCGCGGAGCGCTGTCGCGCCGACGCTCAAACCGACGACGGCGACAAATGTGTTCAGCCCTATTGTTTCCATGAGCCAGACGGCTGCCGGCGGCACGCGCCCGAGCGTCGGGCGCGCACCGTTGAGCCAACCGGAAATCAGTCCGCTCACGAGCACGCCGCCGCTCATGCCGAGCGTGATGCTCACGCCGGCGACGTTCACCGCGAGCATGCCGAGCAGCAGGCCGGCAACGATGGCGATGCCCATAAAAATAAAATCGGTTTTTTCCGTGGGTTTGTCCGTGATGCCGGCAAGGTCGCAAACCTCGTCGAGCCCGGCGGCTTCGCCGACAAATTCCACGATGTCGCCGCGCCGGATTTTTACGCCGGGGTGCAAGGGCATTGCGTGCCCCTGCCGGAATATCTTTCGGATAAAAACGCTTCGGACACGCTTCGCTACGGGGCCGCGCGCGAGTTCGCCGATCGTTTTTCCGTCGATGTCTTTGTTTGTGATGAGGACTTCGCGAACGTCGAAATTGATGTCGAGCGCCTTCGGGTCGAACACCTCCGGCCCGATGTGCCCGTTGATAAGCAGGAGCGCGTTCAGGTGCGCCGAGACGACGAGAATGTCGCCCGCTTCCAGAATGAAGTCCGGCTTCGCGTGAACGATTTCGTTTTTTCTGTGTATCCGCGCCACGAATACATGCGCGCCGATCGCATTTTCGACTTCGGAAACCGCTTTCCCGATGAAATCCGGCGACGTGAGGCGGAACGCGCGCTGTCCGGTCGGGTTGTTGTAATTGATGAGCAGCTCTTCGTTTTGCTCGTTTGCCGAAAGTTCTTCGGCGAGCTTTTTCGCTTCTTCTTTGAGCGAAACGCCCATGAGCTTGGGGCCCAACTTGCCGAGAAAAAGCGCGACGCCGGCCGCGCCGAAAAGGTAGGTAATCGAGTCGGCGACGGCGACGTGTCCGGCGAGTTTCTTTAACTCTTCCGCCGGCAGCGGGAGTTTGTTGATCGCGTCGGTTGCGGTGCCGATGACGGACGATTGCGTTAATCCGCCGGAGACGAGCCCCGAGGCGAATCCGCAATCGAGACCGAAAATTTTTGCCGTGAAAATGACCGTGACCAAACCGGTGACGGTGAGCACCAGCGTGCAAAGGAACATGCTCACGCCGCCCTGCCGGATGCCGGTGAAGAATTGCGGGCCGACTTTGTAGCCGGTCGCAAACATGAAGAGCGTGAAGAAGACGGTTTTTACGATCGGATTGATGTCGAATCCGATTTGGCCGATGACAAGCCCGGTGACGAGCGTGCCGACAACGGTGCCGAGCCCGAGTTTGCCGATTTTGAAACCGCCGATCCAATAGCCGACCGCAAGGCAGGCGAATACCGCGATTTCGGGATGGAGGCGGAGCGTGTCGGCGATTTGTGAAAATGTATTCATATTCTAATTACAATAATGGGCGGCCCGTTTTTTATTTGCCGGAATCCGCGGGCAAAAATGCGGAGCTATGTTTTTTTCGCCTTCCATTCGGCGGCGTAATCGCCGGCGATTTCGGCGAGGTGCCGGCCGATCTCGGCATAGGATTCCGTCGGCAAGTTTGCCAGCGAAACGCGTACCGACCAAGGCGGCCCGCCGAATCCGCCGCCGTCCATGAGGACGATGCCGGACCGCTCCGCCAGCCGGAAAAGCACGTCGACGGGCTCGTAATTTCTTTTCAGAAACGCTGCGAAGTCTTTGCCGAGGCGGTTTTCCGCCCAGACCATCAGGTCGATTTCGCAGTAATACGCCGCGCGGCTTTCGTCCGCCGGCGGACTGAATCCGAGTCCGGAAAAAAGTTTTTCGTAACGCTCGCGGACGATTTCCCGGCAGAGCGACTTGTAGGCGTCGTCTTTGTCGAGCAGCGCGAAGAGCGAAAAAAGCGTCATCTGGATTTGTTGCGGCAGCGAGAGTCCGGCGGTGTGGTTGAGCGCGACGGAGCGGCTGTCGGCGACCATGCGGTCGATGAACTTTATTTTTTCCGGCGTGAGCGAAATCGTGCCGTAACGCCGGGCGAGGGCAGTCTTTGTCTTTGCCGGGAGCGCGGCGATTTTTTCGTCGAAAATATTTTTTTCATGAATCGCCACAACGCCGAGACGCCAGCCGGTGCACCCGAAGTGTTTTGAAAACGAATACACGCCGATGACGTTCGCCGGCAGCTCGGCCATGAGCGACCGGAAGCCCGGCACAAACGTGCCGTAAACGTCGTCCGTCACGATGATGAGGTCGGGGCGTTTTGTTTTTACGAGGGAAACGAGGCGCTTCATCGAGTCGCGCCGGATGGCGACGGACGGCGGATTGCTCGGGTTTACGACGCAGACGACCTTGATTTTTTTATCGAGCAGTTTGTCGATTTCGGCGTCGGCATATTGCCAGGTGTGCGTGCCGTCTTTGCGGCGTTCGACGCCGGCGTCGATTTTCACGACGTTGAACGCGTAGCGGTCCAGTTCCGGGATTTCCAGATACGGCGTGAACGTGGGCACGAGCAGCGCGACGGAACCGCCCCGGTGCAAGAGCCCGTTTTGCATGAGCGAATCGAAAACGTAGCACATGGCGGCCGTGCCGCCTTCGACGGCAAACAAATCGTAGCGGCCTTTCGGGGGCTTGCCGGCGCACATTTCTTTTTCGAGATATTCGTGCACGATTTTTTCCGCGTGCGTGAGCATGCGGTCCGGCACCGGATAGTTGTCCCCGATGATGCCGTCGGCCAATTCGTGGACAAACGCGTCGGCGTCGAATTCCAAAGTTCCTGTCGCGTAATCGAGCGCGTCGCGCAGCAAATCGGCGCCGGCGTCGTTTTTGCGGGCGTTGAGGAATGCGCGGAAACGGCCGGCGATGCCCGGCAGTTGCGGCATGCCGGCCAGGTTCTTTTTCGCGAGCGTCAGGCGCGATTCGCCGACGGCGAATTGCCCGAGCAGGAAAAACGCGTCGCGCGGCGCGGTCGCGATCCAGTTCGGGTTGCCGCGGCCGGCATTTAAAAACGCGGAGGCGCTTTTCTTGGCGTGTTCTCCGGCGAGCGCGATGAGTTTGTCTTTGAGTTCAAAGGGGCTCAGGCGTTCCAATTTCTTTTGAACGGCGCGCGGGGTTCGGGCTTTGCGATTTACGGAAGGCATAAAATAGAACTCGAATTTCGGAAAATTGATCCGCTTTCAAATCGTCCGTCGGAGGCGGGTCGGGTCGGATTGAAGCGTCTTGCCGGCATTTAACGCGCATTTCCGGCAAATGCAAATTTCCGGTGAAGATTCGTAATTGATTTCCGGATACCCCGAGGCTGCCGGCGGCCCGGCGCGCGTTTCGAAAATTATTCTTTTAAAATCGAGGCGGGCACCTTTCCTGTGCGTTTTATGTCAAACGAACCCAACCCGCAGCAGCAAGTCATCAGTCTGCAAGCGATCAGCCAAAACTTTCTGGGCGCGCTTCAGCGCCAATACGACATTCTCGCTTATAATCTTGCGGCTTCGCAACACGTCGAGGCCGAGCGTTACGAGACGTTCGCGCATCAGTTGAAAATCATGCCGGTGCAGCAACTGCATTGGGGGTTTGCTCAGGTGCAGGCGTATTCGCGCGGCTTGATCGTGCGTCAGACGATAAACGACTTGTTGGGCATGGCGTCGGCGTGCATGGACAATTGCCATCTGCTTTGCCAATTGATTAAAAATCAAAAAGACGCGAAGGAAAATGCCGAGGCCGTCAACAAGGCGGTTTCCGAGGCGCAGAGCAATTTCGTGCGCGCGGCGCTGCAGGATAAATTTGAGATGCTCGAAAAAGATTTCGGCATCATGTGCGAACTCGAAGACGCTTTGATGACGCTCGCCATCGCGCTTCACGTGTTGATGCAACGCAACGGCATCGTTGAGGCGTCCGATTTGGACGACGACGGCGAGCTCGTTTTTGAATTTAAGACGGTGCAAACCATCAACCCGCCGAAAAGCGCGCCGGAGCAAAAGCCGGAAATGCGCATCGTCGATACGCGTCGCGCGTTTAAGGCCGGCGACCGCGTCGAACTGAGCAACAGCGAACTGCTGAGCCTTTGCGTGACGATGTCGTCGTTTTTCCACGGCCTCTTCCGTTCCGTCGACGAATACGGCCGCGCCACGCTCGGCCCGGCGCCGGCTTCGCCTGCCGCGAATTGAAGTGCCGGTTTTGCCGGGGATTCTCCGCCCGGCTTCCGGGCGGGAATTAAAAAGACCGCCGGCGTTCGTGCCGGCGGTTTTTTGTTTTTAAAACAATTTTGCCTCGGCGCACGCGTTCGCGAGGCACGTGCGCTCCCCGGGCAAATCGTGTCGCCGTTCCGTGATTTTATAGCGTTTCACAAAGACATTGCGCGGCTTGTGGATATTAAAAAAATGACCGGGAGGTCGCGGAGAGCGCGGGGAACCTCCGCTGCGCTCTCCACGCCCTCCTGTTAAAAATCGGATCGTTTTGAGAATCTCTCAATGTTATTTGAAAACGCTATAAACTACCGCTTTGCCGGGCCGATGCTGTTGCCGGGCACAAACGGACCGGGGATGATCTGAAACGCCGGTGCCGGGATTTTCCCGCTTTGCACGGCGCGCAGCCACTTCATGCATTGCCGGATCATAGCTTCGTTGCCGCTGTCGATCCGGCTGAACGTGCATTCCGGAAACTGCCAGTGCAGCGTCGAATCATAATCGATAGTGATGACGGAAACGTCTTCCGGCACGCGCAGCCCCTGTTTTGACAAAAACGTAATCGCCGCGCGCGCGTGCACGCCGCTTTGCAGGACGAGCGCCGTGGGCGGCGTAACGCGGAACAGCTCTTTCAGCAACGCGTGCAATCCCTCCGGCGTGTCTTCCCACTCCGGCAGCGCATATGAATGAATGCCGGACTCGGTGACGCCGAAAATCTCACGCAACAGCCTGGCGAGGCGTGCCTCGGGGTTGCGGTAATTCGCCGGGAGGGCCAGGACGATTCGCGAGTGCCCGAGCTTTTTCAATTCCCGGAAGCACTCCTCGGCCGCATCGTGGATCTGGCAACCGCAACCGGCAATCGGCAGCTTCAACACCTGGCCGCCGAACGCAAACATCGGCACCGGCTGCGACGCGAACAATTCTAACGTTTTCCGGTTAAACTCGTGCGGCAGGAAGATGTCCGCGTGTTGTTTTTTCAGCCACCGGGCGATTTTTTCCAAATTCTCCTCTTTGTCCTCCACCGGCATCACCGGCATCTCGCACGAGTAACCCGCGGCCTCGATTTCGCGCATCAGCGACACAAGAAAAAGTTGCTCCGAGGGGCGCATGTCCTCGAACGGCGTCGCCGTGATGATGGCCACGTTGTAAACCCGCTCGGAGCGCGTGCGTGAGCCGCCTCGGATCGTCATCTTGCGCGGCCCGTTGGCTTGCAGCAACCCCTCTTCGCGCAACCGGTCGATGGCCGCGATCACGCTCTTGCGCGCGACGCCGAACTCCGACGCCAGCGTGCGCGACCCCGGCAACGCGCCTTTGCGCCGTTTCGCGGCGATATCGCCCTTGAGTTTCTCGTAGATCAAATCCGGCAGAGATTGCTTCTTCAGCGGGTGCTTGGGAGTGAGATTCATTTTCTTGCGGCCGAACATGAGCGGGAGAAGAAGAGATTGTCCGCTTTTTTCCAAGCGCGAAACGGACTCCGTCGGGAGCCGGTCTGAAAAAAAGAAAACCTCGTTGCGCCGGGTTGTCCGGCTTGACTTGTCTCCGAACCCGCGCGGGTGCGAAGGCAAGACGGCCTTGAAAACATCGCGGCGCGGAATGTCCAAATAAGTTAAAACCAAGAAAATATCTCCCCATGAAAATGAAAACACTCGTCTGTGCGGCGCTGCCTGCCGCCCTTTTCTTTACCTCTTACCTCGACGCCGGTGGGAAAGAGATCGCTTGGACCGGACAAACCGACAGTAAATGGAATACTGCCGCCAATTGGAGTGACGGTTCGCCGGGTCTCAACGACACGGTTGTTTTCGACAATCGTATTCAAGCTAATTGGACTTCGACAGCGGAAGTCACCCGTACTATTCTCGGAGTGAGAGTTGCGAATGTCACTACCGATATTCTTATTAATCCATCTCCCGGCACGCTAACCATCGGGACCGGCGGTATCGACATGAGCGCAGCGGAAAAAGATCTGACATGGAGATTCGCCAGTAACGACCGTCTTGCTTTTTCCGGCGCGCAAGACTGGGATATTGCTTCAGGCAGAACGTTCACAATTACGGCTGACACCGCCACTAAGACGTTGAATGTTGCGGTAGGCGGCAATATTACAAAAAAAGGAACCGGAACGGTCGTCATTAATGCCGGCACTGTTTTTGGATCAACCAATACCGGAGACAAGACGACTGGCGCGCTCAATATCACTGCCGGAAAAGTACTCGTGCAAACCGGCAATACTTCCACTGCCAAAGTCGGCATTCTTTCCAATGTTACGGTTGAGAAGCTGGGCACACTGGAATTTCGTCGAGACAACAGTACCTCGACAATCACGTCATCCGGGACTATTACGCTCGCCGGCTTTGACAGTTGGACGCCGACGGAGGATCCGCGTGCTGTCGGGAGCACGATACTGCTCAGCGGCAGTGTCGCATCAACTTTCGATTTGAAAATCGACGGCAGCGGAATAATTGAAAATAACAGAAATGATAAAAAAGAACATACACTTACCGGACGCATTACCGGGACTGCTACTGACAATATTGTATTTCGCCTCACACAGGCGAACCATCTGCATTTGACAGGAGATAATTCCGAGTTTGCCGGCCAATTTTCAATTTGGGACGGCCGCAATGTTTACATCGATTCAGCAACCGCAGGCAGTGCGGCAGCGACGTGGAATGCCGGTAATCTTGCTACCGGTGCAAATTACATCGTGAATGCTTCAAATGCCGCTTTCGGCGCAGTGAATTTGAGCCATAACGGCACATTCTCTGTAGAGTCAACGGCTTCTAATGTTCAAATCGGCGATGTCGCAATAACAGCGAGCTCGGCCGGCAACATTCCGACACTTACGATAAAAGGCAACGACACCGTCATCAAATCTGTCACGATGGCCAGAAGTGGCGGTGCTAACACCGCATTCACCGTTAGCGGCACCGGCACCAAAGTGGGCGCAATTACGATGAATGATGGCAGTGTTACACATACGCTTACCGTCGATGCCGGAAAAGATCTTACAGTCACCAAGACCGGCGGCGGCACCGGGGATTTCGTAATGAATCACTCAGGCACGAAAACACTCAAACTGAATGGCATGCTTACGGTTGAAAACGAGCTTGTCAGCGGCAACGGCACTGTGAATTACAATCTTGGCACGAATGGCGTGTTGAACGCCGTCAAACACAAGGTTAATTCCGCCACTGCAACTATCACCGGCGGCACGTCAAACTTCGATACTTTGGAGTTTTCTACATATTCCGGTTCGCTGACGCTCGCTTCCGGGCGGATGAATATCGGTTCGGGCATCACCGCCGGGACCGCCGGCACTATCAATCTCGGCACGGCCACCGTCGGTGCGTATGGAAATTGGACA
>JAVBUU010000146.1:0-3960 GCA_031555005.1 Opitutales bacterium
CCGCTTTATTACGAAGTGAAAAAAGTTTTCCAAGACATCGGCATTAACGCCGCCGACGCCGCCGGCAGCGTCGAGATTTTCAACAAATACTTTTTCAAAAACCTGGCTGAATTCGATTGCGCCTGGGAATTGCTCGAAGACGGCGTCGTCATCCAAAAAGGCGCGCTCGAATTGCCGGAAATCGCGCCGCGCGCAAAGCACGTCGCCAAGCTCCCGTATAAACCGGTCGAGTGGAAACAAGGCGCCGAATATGCCGCGAACGTCAAATTCCGCCTCCGCAACCGCAGCGATTGGAATCCGCCCGGCTACGAACTCGCCAACGGACAAGTTGCCATTGCGAATCCGAAAAAAGACATGCCGGCGCTGAATATGGCCGGCGGCGCGCCGGAAGTTTCCGAAACCGACGCCGCGATTTCGATTGATGCCGGCGGCTCGAAAATCGTTTTCGATAAAACCACCGGCATGCTTTCGTCGCTCGTTTACGGCGGCAAAGAAATTCTAAAACCCGGCGAAGGCCCGCAACTCAACGCCATGCGCGCCGTCCTGAATAATGATTGCCAAATGTGGGGGCAGTGGTTCGGACAGGGCCTCCATAATTTGAAGCACAAACTTCAAAGCGTGCAGACCGAAAAATCCGCCGACGGCAAAACCGTGCGCGTCATCACGACCATCGTTTCCCAAGGCGAGTTTTCGGAAAACATGGGTAACTTTACCGCCGGCGACGCGCCGGTGACCAAAGGCCGCAAGCTCGGCGAAGACGATTTGCGCTTCGTCACGACGGCGGTTTGGACCGTGTTACCGGACGGCACCGTTGCCCTCCAAAGCCTGATTCGCCCCGAAGGCCCGAAGATTTCGCTGCCGAAGCTCGGTTACGCGATGCAACTGCCCGCGGAGTTCGGGAAATTCACCTACTACGGCCTCGGCCCGCAGGAAAATTATCCCGACCGCAAAGCCGGTGCGTATCTCGGCCAATACAGCTTCGCAGTAAAAGACCTCTTCGTCCCTTACGCCAAGCCGATGGACATGGCGAACCGCGAAGGCGTCCGCTGGGCCGCGCTGCAAGATGCCGCCGGCACCGGCGCGCTCTTCATCGCGAACGACTCCCGAGTCGCTGCGTCCGCGCTCCCGTGGACAATCGATGAGCTGATGTTTTCGTCGCATTCCTATAAGTTGCCGAAAGACACCGGTCGCGTCGTTCTCAACTTCGACACAGTGACCTGCGGTCTTGGCGGCGGGAGTTGCGGACCGGGCCCGATTGAGCGCGACATCCCGCGCACGGATCGCAATTACAGCATGAATCTCATCATTCGCCCGGTTACCGGAAAAACGGACCTCGCCGACGCCGCGCGCGTGAATTTCACCGGCGTCGCGCCCGTCTCCGCGCACCGCGACCCGCGCACCGGCCTTGTCACGCTGAGCACCCTCACGCCGAATGCTGCGATAAAATACCGCGTCAACAACGGCACCGAGGAAGTTTATACGGCGCCGTTCAAACTCACCGACGCCGGCACCGTTACGGCGACCGCCGAAAAACTCGGCATGATTTCCACGCCGGCAATCGCGACAAAGTTCGAGAAATTCCAACCGCGCGCCGAAATGCGCATCATGACGGTCAGCAGCGAACAACCCGGCGAAGGTGCCGCGAACATGCTCGACGGCGACGGCAACACCATGTGGCACTCGAACTACGGCCTCACCATGGCAAACTACCCGCACACGGTGGACGTTGATTTGGGCGAAAAAATGACGCTCAAAGGTTTCACGTATCTGCCGCGTCAAGGCGGCGGCGAAAACGGCATGATTAAAGACTACGCGTATTTCGTCAGCCTCGACGGCACCAATTGGACGGAAGTGAAAAAAGGAAGCTTCCCGAGAGACAGCAGTCTGCAAAAAGTGCGTTTCGACAAACCGGTTGAAGCGCGCTACATTCGCTTCCGCATGGACAGCGAACAAGGCGGACAAGACTTTGCCTCGATAGCGGAGTTGGACGTTATCCGATAGAAAAACAACGCGCGCAACCGACACGGTTGCGAAAAAAAACGCTCCGGTAACGGAGCGTTTTTTTGTGCCTGCCGGCAGGGAAAAAACGAAGAACCGGCAAAGTTTATTCTGCGACCGTGTCACGGCCCCCGCCTATCTTGTTGTGTTGCCGATCAAATTCGGCTTCCTGTCGAAGAATGATTATTTCCGGAATTATTCAGCCGGCATTTATAGCGGCATTCGCGCTTTTTTTGTGTGCCTGCACCGGCCGAAATGCAGAAGTATTCAGTGCCGGCGAACAAGCGAATTTGACTGCCGACGACGCGTTGCGCAGTCTCGAAGACGGCAATGCCCGATTTCTTGCCGGCAGCGCCGGTGCGGATAATTTGAAACGTTTGGAAGTCGCCGCGCGCGGACAATTTCCCAAAGCCGTGATTTTGTCGTGCATGGATTCCCGCGTGCCGGTCGAGTCGATTTTTGACTGCGGCACCGGCGATCTTTTTGTGCTCCGGCTCGCAGGCAACGTCGTGAACCCGGACATTTCCGGCAGTCTCGAATACGCCTGCCGGGTTTCCGGCGCGAAACTCATCGTTGTTTTGGCGCACGAAGATTGCGGTGCCGTGAAGTCCGCCGTCAAAGACGTGCAACTCGGCAACATCACTCAATTGCTTGAAAAAATTAAACCGGCAGCGGAAAGCGTGAAGGCGGATTTTTCCGACACGTCTTACAAAAACCACGCTTACGTTGACGCGATTGCCAAAGAAAACGCCAAGCGCGCGCTTGCCGGCATACGTGAAGGCAGCCCGATTCTGGGCGCGATGGAAAAACGCGGCGAAATAAAACTCGTTGCCGCTTATTATGACCTTCATTCCGGAAAGGTTACATTTTTCGGCGTGCCGTGTTGCAACCGGCCATGACCGAAGGCGGGATTATTGAGAATGAACCAACGAAAAAAGCCTCCGGTTTGGAGGCTTTTGTTTAAGCGGGTTCGTGCTTATTTCGTTAATTTTTATTAACTTGAAAACTGGCGGAGAGAGGGGGATTCGAACCCCCGGTACCTTGCGGTACACTTGCTTTCCAAGCAAGCACGATCGGCCACTCTGTCATCTCTCCGTGAAACTGTTCTTCAAAAGATGGTGGTCGCGACAGGACTCGAACCTGTGACCCCTACAATGTGAATGTAATGCTCTAACCAACTGAGCTACGCGACCGCCGTTTTGAAGGGCGCACAACCTGCGAATCCGACGCCGGCACGCAAGCAAGTTTTTTTGAAAAACGTTTACGCCGGCATTCCGCCGATAAATCGTTCTCTTCTCTTCCATGACATCCTTTCCGCCGCTTCCGCCGCAATCCTCCGTCTTCGTAACGACCACTTTCGATTTTGCCGGTTACGAAATCATCGAATACAAGGGGCTCGTGCGCGGTATCGTCGTGCGCTCGCCGACAATCGCCCAGGGGATTTTGGGCGGTCTGAAAAATATCATCGGCGGCACAATCGGCGCTTACACCGAGATGTGCGAGCAGGCGCGCGCACAGGCTTACAACGCGATGATCGCACATGCGGCGGAACTCGGCGCCAATGCCGTTGTCGGCGTGCGCTACGACGGCTCCGATGTCGGCAAGGGAAACAGCACCTCGACCGAAGTGCTTTGCTACGGCACGGCTGTCGTTATCGCAAAAAAACAATAATTCCCGATGGCGAACGACCATTTCGAACTTTTAAAAACCGATGCTTCCGGTGCGCGACGTGCCCGGTTGCACACGCGGCACGGCAAAATCGAAACGCCGGTGTTCATGCCCGTCGGCACACAAGGCACGGTCAAGGCGCTCACGCCGGCGCAAATCAAGGAAACCGGCGCGCAAATTATTTTGGGCAACACCTATCACTTGAATTTGCGCCCCGGGCGCGACGTCGTGAAAACGCTCGGCGGCCTGCATAAATTCATGGATTGGGACGGCCCGATTCTCACCGACTCCGGC
>JAVBUU010000148.1:0-9224 GCA_031555005.1 Opitutales bacterium
TCGCTTACGGACGACGATTTGAGCAACCTCATCGAGTCGTCGCCGGAGAACGGCGAGGCAATGTGGAACGAGATTAACGAAATCGCCGCCGGTATCGCGCACGAGCCGTTGCGCGCCGTCGTACAATCGGTTTTTGCGGAAATCGGCGACGTGTTTCGCTCAAGCGCGGCGGCGGTTGCGATGCATCACGCCTACCGGAACGGATTGCTCGAACACACGCTGCACATGGCGCGTGCGGCAAAGGCGCTGCTGCCGCTTTATGCGCAAATCGAGCCGTCGCTCGCGCTCGCCGGCATTTTGCTGCACGATATCGGCAAAACGGTCGAATACACGCAGGGACTTGTCACGAAGCGCACACGCGCCGGCATTTTGCAGGGACACGTCGTTATCGGCTACCAACTCGTGCGCAAACACGGCTTGAAAAACAAACTTTCGCCGGCGCTGTTGGAGCGGCTTGAACACGTTATTTTGAGTCACCAGGGCGAACTCGAATGGGGCGCGGCGGCGATGGCCGCGACACCGGAAGCCGTGTTTGTTTCGATGGTGGACAATATGGACGCGAAACTCGGCATGGTGCAAAAAATGTTGCGAAATGCCGCGCCGGGCGACGAGTTTTCGGAATACTTGCCGGGGTTGAAAGCGCCGATGCTGCTCACGCCGCCGGCAATGTGACGGGTTTGTAGCCAAGGTATTGATACAAACCGTTTCTTCTTTATTAAAAAACCGTTCCAACAATTCTTGATTTCATGAGCAGCCGAAACGAACGCCGCCGCCAAGCCGCCGAGCAATCGCGAAAATTCGCCGAAGAACGAATTCGCGAGGCGCAGGAGCGCCACGGAATCAAGTCCGGCGAAGCACCGTTGCAATCCGAATTCATCGCGACCGGTACGGAACACGACGTGAGCGAAATCGGGCGCACGCCGGGGCAATTGCCGGCGGCGAGTCCGTTCGAGAGTTCCGGCCCGACTTCGTTTCGCGTCATTAGTTACGACGAAAATAACTTCACCAAAACGGAATTTCAGGAAGTCGACAAACTCACGCAATACATGGATCGGCCCGGCACGACATGGATTCAGATGATGGGGCTGACGGATCCGGAAATCGTTCATATCGTCGGCGCGATTTTTAATCTGCCGACATTGGCGCAGGAAGACATTTTGGCGATTTGGTCGCGTCCTAAATTCGAGGAATACGGCGACATGCTGCTTTCCATCGCGCGCGCCGTGCGGTTGACGCTTGAAGATACCGAGCCGCGAGGGCAGCAAATTTCCGTTATCGCCGCGCCGAATTTCGTGATTTCGTTCCACGAAAACCGGGAAAATGTTTTTGAGGCCGTCGAGAAACGACTCGCCGAGAACAGCGCGCGCATGCGCCGGCAGGGGAGCGGGTTTTTGTTTTACGCGTTGCTCGACACGCTCGTCGACCGGACGCTCTACCTCTCCGAAGAAGTCGAGGATGCCATCAGCGATCTGGAAGACAATATGATGGCGGACGACACGGACTGCGACATCTCGAAGGTTTACGATTTAAAGCGCGTTGTTGTCCGGCTCGGGCGCATGGCGAATCCGATGCGCGACATGGTGCGCGTGCTCGAGCATTACGATCATCCGTTGCTGCCGGCCTCGCTCGACGTTTTTTTCAGGGATTTGCATGACCACGCCCTTCGTGCCGGCGACCGTGTTGAACATGCTCGGACGATTTTGCAGGAATTGCAGGAATACCATCACACGTTGCAGGAGCGCAAAACGAACGATATTATCCGGGTGCTTACCGTGATGAGCTCAATCTTCATTCCGTTGACCTTTGTTGCCGGCGTTTACGGAATGAATTTCCGAAAAAACATGCCCGAGCTGGATTCCGAATACGGCTACCCGATTTGCATCGCGATCATGGTGCTTTTTGCCGCCGGCACATTCTTTTATTTCCGCCGGAAAAAGTGGATTTAGGCGCTGTCCTCGGGAGAAAAGAGACGCTGGACAAATTCCGGTTCCGGATTCGCACGCGAGTCGCGTTGCGGCTTTTGCCGGCAGGACAATGCCGGAAGCGCAAAAACATCGCCGACGTTCCGTTTGCTTCAGGAAATCAAAGACCCGCCGGGAACGCCGTTTTTCGACATTTTCGGTGAAAAACTCCGGCGTTATTTGTCCGCGCCGAGTTTTTCCAAAATGCGCCGGAGGTCGTCGTTGCCGTAATATTCGATGACGATTTTCCCGAGTTTCGCGCCGTGTTTGACTTGAACTTTGGTGTTCAGTCGCGACGTGAGTTTTTTCTCGATGCCGGCAATCACGGCCGTGGTTTCGGCTGCTTTTCGGCTGTCGGCCGCGCCGGGTTTTTCATTTCCGGCGGGCGTTGCCGATTTCAGTCTTTGAACTATTTTTTCCGTTTCGCGAACGCTTGCGCCTTGTTCGACGACGCGGCGCGCAACGAGGAGTTGTTCCGCTTCGCCGGCGAGTCCGAGCAGGACTTTGGCGTGCCCGGCGGTGAGCATGTTTTTCGCGACGTAGCCTTGGATTTCGCGATTAAGCGAGAGCAGGCGGACGCTGTTGGCGATTGTCGCGCGCGGCTTGCCGACGCGTTCGGCGACGGTTTCCTGCGTCAGTTTAAAATCGCGCATCAGGCTGGCAAAACCGAGCGCTTCGTCGATCGCGTTCAGTTCTTCGCGTTGCAGATTCTCAATCAGCGTCATCACGGCCGTGGAAGCGTCGCTCGCGTTGATGAGGCGTGCCGGAATCGTTTTTAAATTGAGCAACTGAAAGGCGCGCCAACGGCGTTCGCCGGCAATCAGTTCGTAGCCTTCGCCGGTTTTGCGGACGACAATCGGTTGGATGAGGCCTTCGGATTGAATCGAGTCGGCGAGTTCGCGCACGGTTTCGGGGAGGAAATTGCGACGCGGTTGCCGGCGCGACGGCACGATTTTTCCGACCGGAATTTCCTGATAAGGCGAGGCCGGCGCGATTGCCGGAACAGGGGAAATTTTTGCCGGTTCCGGTGTTTTTTCCCCGGCTTTTTTTGAGGCCGGAGTGACCGGCGGAGGAAGAAAACTTGCGCCGCCGGAAATGAGCGTTCCGAGGCCGCGTCCGAGACTTTTTTTGTGAGCACTCATCGGGTAGGGAATGGGTTGACGGTTATTGCGCCGATTCCGGCGTATCATCTTTTTGCGGAATGAAAATTTCGCGACCGGCTTGAATGGTTGAATCGGGCGAGAGCCGGTTGGCGGTGAATATCCAAGCGGCTTTGGATTTGTTGTCGCGCGCGATTTTGTAAACGGAATCGCCGGCTTTTATCGTGTAACGAATGCCGTTCTTGGGCATGTCGCCCGGTGTTGCGCGTGACGGCGTCGGGGCGTCGACGGAACGCGTCGATGTGTTTGCCGTCGCGTTGCCGGATTTGGCAAGCGCATCGTTCACCTGCTTTTTCATGTCCGCAAGGGCGCGGTTTGTGGCCTCGGCCATCGCCGTGAATCGCTTGTCCAGGTCTTGATTCACTTCGGCGCGAATCTCCAAACGCGTTTTGGCGCGCTGCTGTTCGGACTCGCCGGTTTTCGATTGCGATTGCTCGAGGCGCGTGCGCAGATTTTCGACTTCGTCGCGCAATTTGCGGATTTCCTCGCGCATCGAGGAGACGTCCTGTTCGAGCCCGGCGAAGTCCGCGCGGCTTTGCGCATGTGCCGCCGGCAGGAAAATAAGAAAAGCAATTGCGAAAAAGAGGGCTTGGGGCGGAAAGGCTTTCATTGGAAATTCGATTCGTCGCAGTGTGATGCGCGAAACGGCGTGTTGTCAAAAAGAGAAAATCAATTCGGGGTTCCGTGAGTAATTCGGAGGATTTTGCCGGATTGTAACATTTACGGCAGTAAAACGTCGCGCCGGCCGGCGAAAATCCGCCGTCTTCTTTGCCGTGAATGCTTTCGGCAATGAGGTTTGCGTCAGACAAAAATTTTCAATTAAACGACACTATGACCGACGAGGCGTTGCAAAAAAAAATCCTGATCGTGGATGATGAACAGGATATTACGGAATTGCTCGATTACAAGTTCCGGCAAAGCGGCTATGCCGTCCGCGTTGCAAACGATCCCTTGCGCGTGCCGGGGTTGGCACGCGATTTCCGGCCCGATGTCGTTATCCTCGACGTCATGATGCCGGAGCTGAACGGACTGCAATTGCTTCGCATGTTTCGTGCTGATTCGTTGCTGCGCGACATCCCCGTTATTTTGCTCACGGCGCGGTCGTCCGTTGAAGACCGTGTGAAAGGACTGGAAGTCGGTGCCGACGATTATGTCCCTAAGCCGTTTGACATTCGTGAATTGCTGCTGCGCGTTCAAGCCATCTTAAAACGATCTGCGCACTCGGAGGCAACGGCACAAACGCGCCTTGGCGCCGGAAAAATCGTTTTGGACATTGAGCGTCACGAGGTGCTTGCCGGCGGAAAATCCGTCGAATTGACGGCGACTGAATTTAATTTGCTTCGCCTGCTGCTCGAACGCAAAGGGCGCGTGCAAACGCGCGAACGTTTGCTGGTCGATGTTTGGAATTATTCATCGGATCTGGAAACGCGCACGGTGGACACGCACGTTCGCCGGCTGCGCGAAAAACTCGGCGACGCGGCCGGCGTCATTGAGACGATTCGCGGCACGGGGTATAAAATCGATTAAGCCGATGACGCGATTTTTACGCCGGATCTTCAATAAATCCCGGGATGATTTTTCCGTGATTGAGCCGATTTTGGAATCTTTTCCGGAGCCGGCCTTTTTGCTCGACGCGCATGATCGTGTCCTGAAAACAAATCGGCACGGGCGCGCATTGCTCGGCGATTCCGACGACGCGTTTTCGCTTGCGGCGCGTCTCGGCAGTTCGGAATTGATTTTGTTCCTCGCACGCCGGCGCAACGGTAATGAAACGTCCGACACGGCAACGGAAATCACGCTCCGGCGTTCGCCCCGTCCGGACATGGTTTTCGAATGTTCGGCAAGCCGCTTTCCGGCGGCGTCCGAAAAAACCGGTACCGGAAGATTCCTATTTCTCGTCCTGCGCAATGTGTCGCGGCTTCGCCGGCTCGAGAACCTGCGCCGCGAATTTGTTTCCGACATCTCGCATGATTTGCGAACGCCGGTGACCGTGTTGAAAGGCTACGCCGACACGCTGTCCGAGGATTATGACTCGCTCGACGATTCAGCACGACGCCGGTTTGTCGAGCGGCTGTGCCGCAACGCGAACCGGTTGCATCGCATGCTTGAAGACATGTTGCTGCTCGCGACGCTCGAAAACGGCGAAAGCGCGCTGAATCGCCGACACGGCGTTTTAAACGGCGTTTTGCGCGAGGCGGTCGATATTTTCTCGGAACGTTTCGCCGGTGTCGGCGCAAAAATCATTCTTGAATCCGACGCCGACGCCGGCGCGCTTTCAATCGACCCGGAGAAATTTCTGCGCGTCCTGCAAAACTTATTGGAAAATGCGCTCCGGCATGCGAAAGGCATGACGTGTATCCGCATTTCAACGACAAATAATCCGGATAATTCCGTTTCAATTTCCGTTGCCGACGACGGTGCCGGCATCGCGCAGGCCGATGCCGAAAAGATTTTTGAACGCTTTTTCCGCGCGGACAAAAGCCGCACCGGCAGCATAGGCACCGGGCTCGGACTGAGCATCGCAAGGCGCTTGATTTTGCTTCACGGCGGCACCGTCGAAGCCTTTTCGAACCGTCCTCACGGACTGGTTGTCAAAATAACGCTGCCGGCGTGAGTGCATTTTTGTTTCGAAACCGGCGAAAAACAGATTCGCTGCCGCGCATTGGAGTTGTGTTGCAAAAAATTCAACCGTCGGTCATCAAACCGTAACATTCTTTGCGCAGACTGCATGGACGTTCATATCATGAAATCCAAAATAAAATCCCGAACAACAATCCTTCCCGCGCTTCTCGGCGCCGCATCGCTGCTTGCGATTTCCGGTAACGCCGCGGCACAGGATTCCAAAGCGATGCTCGATTTGCTCGTGCAAAAAGGGCTGATCACGGCAAGCGAAGCCGAATCGGTCGCCTCGGAATCGCGTAAAAACGAAATCGCCAAGTCGATTGAGGCCGCGAACAAAAAGACGACCTCAAAGTTCACGATCGGCGGTTTGGTGCAGGCGCAGTATCAATTTTACGCGGTTGACGGCAGCACCGGCGCAGACCCGGCAGACAGCAACCGGTTTGAATTGCGCCGCGCGCAAATCGATTTTGCCGCGACAATCGGCACGGACTGGCAAGCGTTCATTTCGCTTATCGCCGAAACCGGTGCCGACAAACGCGACTACCTCGATAAAGCCGGGATTTCTTACAAAACCGATTTCGGCAAAATCACCGCCGCTTTCAAAAAGGTGCAGTTCGGCGTCGAGGAAAACACGTCGAGCACGAAACTCTTGGCGATTGAGCGTTCCGTTGCCTCCAATTATTTTGCCGGCGGTGCAAAAGTCGCAACGACGGATGCGGCGCGCCAGGGCAGCCGCCTCGGGTTTTCCAACCGGCACGCCGGTATTTTCTGGGACGGAAATTTTTCCGGCATCCGGGGCCTCGAATACGGGTTTGCCGTCACAAACGGTTTTCAAAACAGCGTCTCAAACGCGAGCTCCCGCAATAACCAACCCGACGTCTGGGCGTATGCGCAATACACGGCAAAGCTCGGCAAAGACGCCAACGTGCAATTCGGCTTAAATCTCGGCTGGCAGCCGGGGGACGACACCTACGTGCTCAGCACAAAGCAGGATTCGGAAGTCATCGGATACAATCCGTTCGTAAAAGCGACTGTTTCGAATTTTACCTTTGTCGGCGAATGGCTCGGCTCGCATGTCAAAAACGGCGCATTTAACGGCGGCAACGCCTCGCCCTACGGCGCGAATTTAACGGCGGCCTACCGTTACGAAGACCTCGAACCGGTCGTGCGTTTCAGCTATTTGGACACGGACGGACGCGGGTTTTACAACAATGATGTTTGGCGGAATTCGCCCGGCACCGGCAGAATTTACGACGAGGCGTGGACGGTTTTCATCGGCGCGAACTACTACCTGATGAAAGATGCCGTGCGCGTCTCGCTCGGTTACGAACACGCTCGATTCAGCGGTTCGCCGGCGGGAATCGCCGGGAACTCCGCCTCCGGCGACGGCGTTTGCGCGCAATTACAGGCCGTGTTTTAACGCAACGCGGGCAGGGCGGAATCTTTTAAAATTCCGCCGGGAAACAAAGCCCGAAGAAAGCCCCCGGTTAACGCCGGGGCTTTTTTTTGTTAGATTGCTTTCCGCCGGCATGACGTTATCACCGGGCAACTGTCCCAATGGCACTTATACCGTTTTCAGGACAGTTAATCGCGGACACCGGCATCAGCATGGGCGACGAAGGCAAGGGTCGCGTGATCCCGGAAGTCGTGCGCGAACTCCAACAACAATCCGGCCGGCGCGATATCGTCGGCGCGGTTTTGAAAGTTAACGGCGGCGCCAATTCCGGCCACACGGTCGGCGGGTTGAAATTAAACCTGTTGCCGGGCGGCGTCATCGAGCGCGACGTCGAAGCGCTCGTGCTCGGCGCCGGCGTCGTTGCCGACCCGAATAAGGTGCATTGGGAAGCCAAACCGCTCGAAAAAATCGGCTACAAAATTTACGACCGCCTGCTCATCGACGAACGCACGATGGTGAGCGACGTGTCGCACCGCATGTTGGATTTGGCATGGGAGCATTACCGCGTGAACGTGCTCGGCCAAGACCCGCGCGGCAGCACCGGCCGCGGCATCACGCCGGCTTACGCCGACGAGGTGGGGCAGCAGCAAATTTATTTCGCGGATTTCCTCGGAACTCCGGAAGCGTTCGGCGAAAAACTCAATGCGCGCATGGATCGCGCCGAGCGTACAATCGAGCACGTTTGTCGCGTATCGCCGGCGATGTGGGACGAGTTTTTGGAAAAACTCACCGCCGCCGAAATGCGCGCCAACGCCGGCGCAATCGAAGCCGGCATCTTTTCGCCGTCCGAGTTCGATTTCAAAAAATTCGGCACCGGCATTCCGTTCCGGTTTAACCGCGTCGCGGTCGCCAAAACCTATTGGGAAGCCGGCAACGCGCTGCGCAAAAACATCGCCGACATCCGCGACCGGATTTTGCGACTCGTCAACGACGGCCGCTACATCATCGGCGAATTCGGCCAATCCTACTGGCTCGACAAACGCCGCGGCTTTTCGCCGAACGTCACGGCATCGCACACGTTCACGCCCGAAATTTTCCAATCCGCCGGTATCCCGCTGCAAGCCGCGCACACGATCGGCTGCTGCAAAGCCTATGACACGAAAGTCGGCACGCACACGTTCATCACGCAAATGGACGACGCGCACCCGCTCACCGTGCATTTGAAAAAGCTCGAATACGGCAGCACGACCGGCCGGCAACGCATGGTCGGCTGGTGCGACTGTGTCGAAAAAGCCGACGCGCTGCGTTACGGCGGTTACCAAGATTTGGTCATCAACAAACTCGACGCGCTTTCGCCGTGCGGCGATTGGAAGGGCGGCGACTTGCTCGTGTGCGTCGCGTATAAAGACGCCGCCGGCAAAATCTACGAACACGTCCCGCGCAACGACGCCGTGCATCGCGGATTGCAACCGGTTTACGAAACCTTGCCGGGCTGGACGGAAGATATTTCCAAGGTGCGCAGCTTTTCGGAATTGCCGGCAAACGCGCAAAATTACGTGAAATTCATGGTGCGCAAAATTTGCGAACTCGCGTCTAAGGATTCCGCCGTGCCGCTGCCGAACGTCCGCTACATCGGCATCGGGCCCGATCCCGAGCAGATCATCAAAGACGTGCCGGCGACGGCCGAGTTGATTTAATTGCCGGTGGATTCCTGCGAGCTGAAAATCAAGGTCGTCCCGAACGCGTCGAAGACGCAAGTCGTCGGCATGCTCGGCGACGCCCTGAAAATAAAGCTGCAAGCGGTGCCGGAAGACGGAAAGGCGAACAAAGCGCTGTTGGAATTTCTGGCGGAAAAACTCGGGCTGCCGAAAAAATCCGTCGAACTCGTCACCGGCGAAACCGCACGCGAAAAGCGCGTGCGCATCACCGGAATTTCACCGGACGAAGCGATGCGCAACCTGGGAGCTTAAAATAAGAAAAGTATCACGCGGCGCGAAAACGCGGAGATTTGTTATCGTGTTCTCTAACAACATTGATAGGCTAGCACAACGATTCAATTTTTAACAGGAGGTCGCGGAGGGCGTG
>JAVBUU010000074.1:0-14513 GCA_031555005.1 Opitutales bacterium
TACAAACAAGGCGAAGATTGGGTCTTGAAACAAGTTCGCTCGTGCGACGCCGACGGCTACCTCGTCCGCAATCACGAACACCTGCGTTATTTTGCCGGAGATCGCCGGCGCGGCGATTTTTCGCTGAATGTCGCGAATAAACTTTCCGCCGAATTTTTCCTGCAAAAATGCGGCTTGGAGCGCATCACGGCGTCTTACGATTTAAACACCGAACAACTCGCCGCGCTCCTGCGCTCCGCACCGGCGGAGTGTTTCGAGATCACGCTGCACCAGCACATGCCCATGTTTCACATGGAGCACTGCGTATTTTGCGCGTTTCTTTCCGCCGGCACCGATTACCGGAACTGCGGCCGCCCGTGCGAAAAACACGTCGTGCACCTGCGCGACCGTTACGGCGCGGAGCATTTATTGCGCGCCGACGCCGGTTGCCGGAACACCGTTTTCAACTCGCGCGCGCAAACCGGCGCCGAATTTGCCGACCAATTGCTCGCGCTCGGCGTTCGCCGGTTCCGCGTCGAATTCGTCGATGAACCGCCGGCGCTCGTCGCGCTCACGCTCGACCGCTACGCCGCATTATTGCAGGGAAAAATCACCGGCGGCGAACTGTGGCGCGAATTGAAACTGCACAACCGCCTCGGCGTCACGCGCGGCACTTTGGAAACGTAGTTTCGTTCGCGGATCAGCGTGCGGCGTTTGATCCGCGCTGTTTTCCGGGCAACCAGACCCAGACTCCGCCGGTGATGTCGACTTCGGGGTAAAATCCTTTTACGACGTCTTTTTCATCGATCGGGGTGTTGCCGACTTTGAACAGGAACGGATTTCCGTCGGGTTTTTTGCCGTCCTTTGTCTCTTCGCAAAAAAGTACGGCCGAAAAAAGACCGCCGGGCGTTTCTCCGATTAAAATTTCCACCGGATATTCGCGGCCGTTATACACCTCAATCCATGCGCTGCAGCGCAACGGGGTGTTGCGGTAACGCTCCGCGCTGCCGTGGAGGCGCTCCGTGAGCGGATGTTGGAGGCCTTGGCCGAAACGGATGTCGATGCTCGGGTTTGTGTAGCCGGAATCGAGAACAACCTTGTCGCCGAAACGAACCACGAGAACATCGTCGGCAAATCCGATAAATCGGATTTTGCCGGATTTCGGCGCGACGACGCGGCCTTTGTAGTGAACCGCCCAGCGACTCGGTTTTGCGAGTTCCGCGACGCCGAAGTCTTTCGGCGCGGCGCCGGCGTCAATCGTAGGAATGTAGATTTGAGTGGCGATAAGCGGATCCGGTGCTTTGAAATAGGCGTCGAGGATCGAGACTTTCCAGTTGTTTTTTATGAAATTATTCAAAACCCGGTTGTAACCCCAGCAATCCTTGACCGGTGCTCCGAGAAAAATGCCGGCTTTGTCTTCGTAGCCCTTTCCCAGATCGGACGGAGTTTTATTCGCCAGTTGCTTCAGGTCGTAAAATGTCCCCGTCAGCCCGCCGGTACTGCCGAATCCTTTCATGCCGAAGCGCGAGACCATGTTTTTGCCGCCGCCGGATCCGATACCGATGTCGCCTGTTTTAGCTCCTTTGGCGGGGCCTCCGGCGAGTGCGCCGCTTTCGAGCGCCGACATTTGCATTTGCGGCATGTCCGGCAGAGCGACGCTTGTTTTGCCGCCTTTGACGGCGAGTTTGTTTTGCGATTTGACGAGGTTGCGCGTGTTTTTCGGTTTGATGCGCTGTTCAAACATTTTGGCGTTGGCGCCGTTGTTGCCGCCGCCGGCGCCGACCGTGAAATCGTCGGGTTGTTTTTCGTTCGGCGCGGTAAAATAACTCACGACGTAAAAAAGCGCGCCGATGCCGACGACGGCGTGCAATCCGAGCGAGATTAAAAAGCCTTCGCCGCCGAAGCGTTGCCAGAAACGTTGCCTCGGGCGCAGAAGGGTGCCGGCGGCGGTTGTTTCTTGTGCCGGCGGCGGCGTGTTCTCCGGGAACGATGCACCCTCAGGCAGCGGCGCGTTTGCCGGCGGCGGAGGCGGCAGATCGGGAAGTTCGTCATTCCGGTGCATAATACAGGCAATTGTATGGGGTATGTGAGAGCGTTGCGCGAGTTGCGCGAGCCGCGTGAACGGGGAAGTCAAACGATTCCCCGATAAGCAACAACTTACTTTAACTGCCGTTTTTTGACGAAAATACTAAACAATCGTGAAAATGTCCGCGATTTTCTGCCGGGAAGCATAAAACGCCCCGGGCTGATGTCTTTGGCCTCGCGCTTCTTATTCTTCGGAGGTTTCTTCGCCGATATCGTTGTCGCCGCCGGAGTCGGCGCCGTCGCGTTTCGCGGCACCTTCGTTCTTGGAGCCGAAGAGGGTGCCCGGGGCTTCTTTTGCCATTTCAAGCGAGGGCAGAGGCGGCATCCAGGATTTGTATTGGCCGAGGCTGTGTTTCATCGGTGCCGGGTAGGGGTAGCCGACTTTTTCAAAGTAGGGGCCGAGGTTTACCTTGCAGTGTTTTGACCAGAGACGGACGAAGGTCTCTTTCTTTTTGTCGTCGGTCGAAAGGTTGTAGGCGCGTTTTTTCGTGTATTCGGCAAAAGTGTTTCGGAGGGTCTCCCAGCCGAAGGCGCGAATCACCGGCACGTAGATGGAGAGATTTTCAAAGGCGTCGTTGCTTGCCGGATCGACGAGTTTTCGGGCGAGGCATTTGTCCAAGTCCGAGTGCCCTTGGCCGAGTCCTTTGCCGGAGATTTTTTCCATGCAGAGGAGCGAAAACAGATTGTTGGTGACTTCGCCGTACCCCTCAAAGGTCCACGCGCCGCTTTGGTGGTTGTGTCCGTATTCGTGATAAAAGCCCCAGTCGCCTTCGGTGGTGAGATATTCGAGATCCACCATGCCTTGGGCGCAGGAGAGATAGCACATAACGGGGTAGCCGGAGTGCATCCACCCGGCGCTGATTTCGGCGTCGGGCACGAGGCGCTCGGGCCCGCGCCGGCGGCCTTTGGGCCATGCGGCGAGCCAGTCCTGTATCTCGATGATTTTATCCCATGTTTCCATGAGTTTTTTAGGGTCTTCGAGTTCGCGGACGTATTTCGAGGGGACGCTTAATACGATGTTTTTGCTGACGAGTTCGGCCCACGGTGCCGGTGCTTTGCGAAGGTATTTCCAGGTTTCGACTGTTGTTTCGCCGAGTTTGTAGTAGGGTGCTTCGATGCCGCCGACGACTTCGACGCGGATTTTTCTGCTGCTCTTGAAGCGTTTGTCGCCGCCGGGCATCGTGATGTAAATCGGGCCGCCGAAGGGGTTGGCGATTTCGGTCGAGCTTTCGCTCAGTTTTGTCTCGCGCGTGACGATCGGGAAGCGGTGCCAGGCTTCGCGTTTTGAGTTCAAGATGTTGTCGCGATGGCAGCCGATGATCACGCCGAGGCCGATTTTTTTGTCATTCCCGCTGATACGGACGGTGATAATTTCGCCGGGAGCGGCGTAAACGCCGGTGCTGTGCCAGCCTTGGATGTTTTCCGGCAGGTTGACGACTTTATGCACCCGGACAGCTTCGTCCGGCACGATGCCCGGGAAATCGTCGGCGAGCGGATTGGCGACGACTTTGTCGAACGGGATTGCTTCGTATTCGTCGAGAATTTTTTTGATTTCTTTGCGGAGGCGCGAGTTGCCCAATGTGACTTTAAGCGGTTTGTTTTGCGTGGGGGCAATGGCCCAGACCCGTTTGTCGAGTTCGCTCGGGTTTTCGTTTTTATGGACGCGGTTTACCGGGCGTAATTTGGTGACGAAGGGTTTTTCCGGTTTTTTGTCCCGGATGTCGGTTTCCGGCTCCGTCTCTTCGACATATTCGATCGGCGGCGGTCGGTCGCCGTCTTTTTCCGGCTCGGCGACGATGTCGTCGAGTATGACCGGCGCTTGGGGTTCTTCCTTGGGTTTTTGAACGACGACCTGCACGGGCGGCTGCATGCGTTGGCGTTGGATGTAGATGAAGACGCCGACGCCGGCCAGCGCGAAGACAAATGTGTAAACAACGAGGCCTTTCCAAAACCCGGAACCGCTTTGGCGGACGACATAGTTCGTCGTCGGGCGTTGCGGTTGCACAGGGGCCCGGCGTTGCGGCGGGCGCGGTTTGCCGGGGGGGGGGACGGGAGGCAGGGAGGACATCGGCGGTAAACGGGCTGGGTTATTTTCGTGCGGCTTCGGCTTGTGCTTCGTTGTCGGACAGCTTCCGGCGGATCGCGGCGCGTTTGACGCCTCTCGGCGGGAAGTTTTCCGGTTTCCAAGTTTTCAGTCCGGCGAGGCGTTCTTTCATTTCGGGTGTGTTGGGGAAGCCGAAACACGCGAAATAGGGTGCCAGATTGGCTTGGCAGTTCAATGACCAGCGGACGACAAATTCGGCTTTTCGGGCATCGTCGGCAATCCGTTTTTCGGCTGCCGGTGCCTCTTTGGGGACATTCGGAAACCGGATCGGATTTTCGTGGTAGGAATAGAATGTTTTTTGCAGCGAATCCCAACCGAACTTGTCGAGGACGGGAATGTATTGCGCGAGCAGTTCGAACGGGCCGGCATTCTCGGGTGAGTTTATCACGTCCGCGAGTGCTTCCATGACCTCTTTTTTCGTGAGTCTGCCGTAGAGGCTTTGTCCGGAAATGCGCTCCATGCAGAGCAGCGAAAACAGATTGTTCGTGACTTCGCCGTATCCGTCAAACGTCCATTCGCCGCGCTGCCGGTTGTGTCCGTATTCGTGGTAAAAGCCCCAGTCGCCTTCTTTGGTGAGATATTTTACATCCACCATGCCTTTGGCGCTGCTGAGATAGCATTTTACCGGATAGCCGGAGTGCATGAAGCCGACGCTGATTTCGGCATCCGGCACGAGACGTTCCGGTGTGGTGCGGTCTTTGATCCCGGCGAGCCAGTCTTGTTCTTGGATGATTCGCTCCCAGACTTGCATGAGTTTTTCCGGGTCTTGCACCTCGGAGAGGAGCGCCCGCGGGACGGAAAGAATTACGCCGTTGCAGGCCAATTCGGCCCAAGGGGCGCGGCCGTCGCTTTTCGATTTTATCCACTGCTCGCGGGTGGTGACGCCGAGTTCGTAATAGGGGGCCTGAACCGCGCCGATTACTGCGATTTTCACGTCGGCGTCGCCTTTTGGGAGGCGGCTTGCCAGATTGCCGGGCGGCGTGAAGTAAATCGGACCGCCGAACGGGTTGGCGATGAGGATGGTTTCGGCGTCGATGCGAAAGTGGCGCGTGATGCGCGGGAAGCGGTGCCAGAGTTCGCGTTTTTTTTGGATGTCGTCGGTGAAGCAGCCGATCTGGACGCCGAGGTCCAAATCAACATGGCGCGGGTTGACTTTTACGGTAATAATTTCGCCGGGCGGAGCATAAAGGCCGGTGCTGCGCCAGCCGCCTTTGCCAGGCTTGAGCGGGAAAACGCAATGGATTCGCGGCGTGACGCCGGAAACGGAGCCGGGGAATTCGCGTGCCGCCGGGTGAGCGACGGTTTTTTCCACCGGAATCATTTCGTAGGCATCGAGCATTTCCGTGATTTTGTCCCGTAACTTTGCGTCGCCGAGCGGGACCGGCAGCGGTTTTCTCGGCGTTGCTCGGTATTTCCAGGCGAGCTTGTCGATTTCGGAGGGGTCTTTGTTGATGCGCGGTTGGACGACGGCAATGATGCCGGTGCCTTTTATTTTGTCGGAGCGCGTCGAAGGGGTTTCCTCTTCAATGGCGGTAAAATCAATGACCGGCGGCGGGGGCGGCGGCTCTTCCGGTTCCGGCGGCAGGTCGTTGAGGACGAATTGGGGCTTTTCTTTTTTTTCCGGTTCGGACGCGGCGATGATTTGCACCGGTTCCGGGAACAGCAATGCCCGGTTTTTATAGGCCCAATAGCCGCCGCCGCCGAGTGCCGCCAACAGCAACACCATTGTAATCATCCAGCCGATTTCATTGCTTTGTTTGACGACGAATTGCGATTGCGGCGGACGTTTGCCCGAAAGCGGCGCTTTCCTTGCCGGCGGTTGCGCTTTTCTCGTCGGCGGGGTTGGGTTTTTCGGCGGAACCGGGGGGAGGTTGCTCATTGGGTTTTGAGATAAGAAGGTTTTATTGTCCGCGGACGGCGAGGTGTTTGGGAAAAAGTTTCGGCAACGTCGGCGGGGGCTCAGGGGAGCGGCGTTTTTGTGGCAACCGTCGCAGGGGCGTCGTTTTTAGGGGCGGGGGCGAGAATGCGGCTCCAATCGCCGGCGATGCGGAGTGCTTCGCGCAATTGCACGTCTGCGTCGGGGGTGTCCGCAATTTCGTCTTCGTCTTCCTCGTCCGCATTTTCGTCTTTTTTGTCTGCCGGTTTTTCTTCTTTTTTTTCCTGTTCCAAGGCGACGTCGAGTTTGACGGGTTCGGTTTTGAACTTTTCCGATTCAAGTTCTTTGTAGGCGGCGCGGATGCTTTCCCGGAACGCCTTGTCGTCGATTCGCTCGACGCGGAGTTTTGTGTAGCTGAGGGGGATTTCGCGTGTTTTCTCGCGTGACTTTGTCCACGCGATTAAGCGACTGAGTATTGTAAATTCCGGGATTTCGGCCTGCCGGAGCGCGCCGGCTTCGTTGAGTTCTTTCAGCAGTTCCGGCGTGACGAGCGTTTTCATCGTTGCCGCCGGGGGTTCCGTCGGCAGGACGCTTGCGACGGAGTCCCATTGGATCGGGTGTTCAAGGTCGGATTCGGCGACCGGCAAAACGCTGTAAACGGAGGGAACGACGATGTCGGAATCGATGCCTTTGAGCTGAATGGAATTCCCGCCGGGGAGATACCATTTTTGGACGGTTATTTTTATGGCCGATTTCAACGCGAGGTCTTTGCTGAGGCGGTCAAACGGGATGACTGTTTGTACGGTGCCTTTGCCGTGCGAATTCTTGTCGCCGACGATGACGGCGCGTTTGTGGTCTTTAAGCGCGCCGGCGACGATTTCACTCGCGGATGCGCTGAGTTTTGAAACCAAAATGACAAGGGGGCCGTCCCAGGCGACTTTGGGGTCTTTGTCGTCGAGGTGTTCGGTTTTGCCCAGGGAGTTTTTGATTTGGAGGACGGGGCCGCTCGGGATGAAGAGGCCGGCGAGCTTGACGGCTTCGTCGAGCAGTCCGCCGCCGTTGCGCCGGAGGTCGAGGACGAGGGCGCGAATATTGTGCTTTTTGAGTTTGCCGATGAGTTCTTCGACATCCTCGGCGGTGTTGCCGCCGGCGGTGCCTTCGCCGGTTTTTCCGTAAAATGCCGGCAAGTCCACGACGCCTACCGGCACGGTCTCGCCGTTCGGACTCGGAACTTCGACGATGCTCGCTTGGGCGAGTTTTGTGGTGAGTTTTATTTCTTTGCGTTTGAGCGTGATTGTGTAGCGGGCGGTGTGGTCGGACGCCGGTTCGACGCGGAGACGCACGATCGTGTCTGCAGGTCCGCGAAGGCGGTTGACGACTTTGTTCAGGCGCATGCCGACGATGTCGATGAGGTCGCCGTCTTCGCCTTGCCCGATGGCGACGATGCGGTCGCCGACTTTGAGGCGTTTTGATTCTTCGATGGGGCCGCCGGGGATGATTTCGCGGATGGTGCAGTAACCTTCGTCATCTTGCAGTAAAGCGCCGACGCCTTTGAGCGAGTTGCGCATGGCGATTTCGAATTCTTCCAGCGATTGTTTGGAGAAAAAGGAGCTGTGGGGGTCGTATTGCGCGGCGAGCGTGTTTAGGAAAATTTCTTCGACTTCGTAGGCTTCGAGGCGCAGGTAGTCGGCGATCTTGTTATAGCGTTTCCGTATTTTTTTGACGGCGTCGGCTACGGCTTCGGGGGTCGGGTTTTCAGGCGCGATTTTGTTTTTCCCTTTGGGCTCGGGCGGTTGTTTGGCATCGATGCGTTTGTTGCCGGTTGCCGGTTTTGCGGTGTCGCCCAAGAGCTCAATGACGAGGTCGAGCGTGAGGCGTTCTTCCCAAAGTCGGTCGGCGTCCGTCCGGTTTTTCGGCCAAAGCGCCTTGCTGCGGTCGCGAACGTAGGTTTTGTCGGTGTCGAGGGCGACGGGGTTTTCGAGGCGCTTGTTTATCCAAGCGATGCGCTCGTCCACCCGTGCCAGAAAGTTTTTGTAAATCGCGAATCCCGGCAGGAGGCTGCCTTTGGCGCAGTAATAATCGAGCATCGGAGAGTAACGCTCTTGATAATTTTTAATTTCTTCTTCCGTGAAAAAAAGATGCAATGCGTCGAGGTTTCCGATGTAGCTGCGAATGATGTCGTCGGAATCGATTTGGTTGAGCGGCTTTTTTGTGATGTGGAGATATTGGAGGCATTGCACGGTTGCTTTGGTCTCCTCGGCCATTTCGTGCGTTGTCGTGTATTCCGGTGTCGAGTTGTCGCGTTTGATTTCGCCGTCGGTGCCGGCGACGAGCGCGAGCGGCAGCGCAAGCAGTGCGGCGACGCTTAATTTTTCGAATGAGAGCATGATTTTGGGAAAGCGGTGTTAGCGGCGTTTGAGAAAGCGGCTTGTTTGTTCAAGGGTGCGGAGTTCCTCCGGCGTAAGCGATTTTAAACCGGAAGTGCTGATTTTATCGAGGATCCGGTCGGCTTCCTCTTTTGAGGGCATGCGAATCTCGACGGTTTGCCGGAAGCGTTCCGCCTCGGGGCGGGATTCGCGTTCGACTGACACGGCAACGCTTTGTTTGAGCGGCGAAACACGGAATTTCTCGCGTTGTTTTGTCGGCAAAAGCGAAAGGAATTTTTTGAAAAAAACCATGCCGATGCCCCAAGCCGCGCCGCCGAGGTGCGCCGAATGCGCCATTTGCGAAGCCCCGAAAACATCCGGCAGCGGTTTCCACCATCCCGTCGCGTGCGGGATTTCCGTCGTGAGCAGGAAAAACGCGGAAACCCCGACAAGCATCCAAAGCGCATTTCGTGCGCGCATCGCCGGCAGCGGGAAAATGAAAACGAAGAGCCGGATGACCTGTTCCGGCTTTTTCATCAATACGTAGGCGAACAAGGCAAACGCCCCGGCGGACGCGCCGAGGCAGGGCGAATACGAATTGCCGGCAAACGCCAACGCGAGCCAGAACAGCGCACCGGCGGCAACACCGCCCCAGTAAACGGTCAGCATCCGGCGAATGCCGTCGCTTTGCTCAACGGGGCCGCCGGCGCACCGGATGGCGACGCAGTTGAAAAGCAGGTGCAGAAGGCCGCCGTGAAACAGCGCGTAGGTGAAAATCGACCAAACACAGCCGCTTTCGATTCCGCCTTTCCAAAGCAGAAAATAAGACAACACTTCGGATTCGCGCCCGGCGGCGGCAAGGATTGTCTGCACGAAAAAAAACGCGACATTCAGCCCGATCAACGACCATGTCGCCGGGTGTGCGGAAAAAGCCCGCCGCGTTGCGTTCGGCGGGCGCATATATTCTCGTTCACTGAGTCCCATCGGGATATCTGCGCGTCGCCGGGCTTACAATTTGTCTACGATCGCGTCGGCAAGGCCGTATTCGACGGCGGCTTTGGCATCAAGGTAGAAGTCGCGATCGGTGTCTTGTTCGACTTTTTCGAGCGGTTGTCCGGAGGCGTCCGCCAGAATTTTGTTCAGCTCGCGGCGCGATTTTTCCATTTCCTGCGCATGGATGTGGATGTCGACCGCCGGCGCGACAATGTTGCCCATGATGAGCGGTTGGTGAATCATCACGCGGGCGTGGGGGAAGAGGAGGCGTGCGCCTTTGCCGGCTTTCTTTCCGGCGCTGAGCAGGATGGATCCCATGCTGGCGGCCATGCCGGTGACGACGACTTTTACCGGCGAGGAAATCAACTGAATGGTGTCGTAAATCGCCATGCCGGCCGTGATGGAGCCGCCGGGCGTGTTGATGTAAAACGTGATTTCTTTGCCGGGATCGACGGCTTCGAGATAAAACAGGCGTTCGGTGATTTCGCGCGCGGACTCGTCTTCAACGGCGCCCCAGAGGAAAATTTTCCGTTGTTCCAAAAACTTTTTTTGGATCAACGCGCCGAGCGGCTGTTGTTGGTTTTCGGGTTTCTTTTCGTCGCAGTCCGACATGGTTTTTTCGGTAGATGGTTTTGTGGAAATCAAACCGCTCAAAATGTTCTAATTGCCCGGAATTAACAAACCAAAAGAACGCGACCCGCGCGGCGCGTTTGCCGGCGGAACTCAAAAGTTTTTTTCGACGTCCGGGCGCAAAACCAATTCGTGCACGGCGGCGTCCGCCGGCAGCGTCAACAGATTGAAAATTGCTTCGGCGACGGTTTCCGGGCGCATGTAATCGGGGCGCGCGTTTTCGCGAAACGGCGTGTCGGTACCGCCGGGGTAAACCGCTGTCACGCGGATTTTTTCGGCGATCGCCTCTTTGCGGTAAATTTTTGTCCACGCGTCAAACGCGGCTTTGCCGGCGGTGTAGCCCGCCATGCTTTCATTCGAAAAAAGCGCGGCGGACGAAATCACGTTCACCACAAGTCCGCCGCCGGCCTTTGCCATCAACGGGTGGCAGGCTTGGACGAAAACCAGCGGCGCGCGGCAATTCAAGGCATGCATTGCGTCGAACTGCGCCGGCGAGAGCGTCGCGACCGGCGCTTTCGCCAAATTCGCGCCGGCGTTGTTTACCAAAACCGCCGGTGCGCCGAGCTTCGCGGCGGCGTCGGCGACAAACGCGCGCACGGCGTCGTTGTCGGCGACATCGAACGCGCGCGAAAAGATTTTGCCCGCGCCGGCATTTTGCAGTTCCGGCAAAAGCGTTTTCAGTTTTTCCGGCGAACGCCCGCACACGGCGAGATTTGCGCCGGCGGCGGCGAGTCGGCGCGCGAGCGCGCGGCCGATGCCGGAAGTCGCGCCGGTGATGAGAACTGTTTTTTCGAATCGCATGAGAGGCGCGGGGGAAGGGCGGGGTTAAAACGAAAATTCGGGATGCGCGTCGCCGGCGTCTTCGGACGGCGACAAGATCGAACGCAGAAAAAGCGGGCGATGTTCCGGGCAGGGTCCGTGTTTTTTTATCGCGGCGATATGCTCCGGCGTCGCGTAACCTTTGTGAATCGCGTATCCGTATTGCGGATACATCTTGTCCAATTCTTTCATCAGCCGGTCGCGCGAGACTTTTGCCGAAACCGAAGCCATCGCGACGGCGAGCGAACGCCCGTCGCCTTTGACGAGCGCCGTGTGCCGCCAGGCAAAGGGTTTGAGCGGGCGTCCGTCCGCAAGAACGAGCGGATATTCCGAATCGTTGTTCGAGAAAAGCGGCGTGTCGTCGCCGGTGCCGGCGAACGGGCAGGGTCCGGGATGCGCGTCGGCGAGCGTTTTCAGGCAGCGGCTCATGGCGAGGCGCGTGGCACCGAGGATGTTGTAAACGTCGATTTCGGTGACGTTCGCGGTTTGCGCCGTGCCGGCGAGAACGCCGTCGGCGATCCACGATTGAATCTGTTCAAAAATTGCTTCGCGCGCCGCCGGCGAAAGTTTTTTGGAGTCGTTGATCGCGCCGGCGGCTTTTGCCCGTTTGCGGTCGCTCAGAAATTCGCGGTCGAACCAGACGGCGCCGGCGCTCACGGGGCCGGCGAGACAGCCGCGCCCGGCTTCGTCGATTCCGACAAGGCTCGGATATTTTTTTAATTGCCGGCGGTCGTGTGCAATCAGGCGCGACATTTTCGTGGCAAAAAAAGAAAGGGATCAAAACAGTGCGGCGTCCGCGCACAGGCTCACCGGGCAGTGGTCGGAGCCGAGCACGTCCGCGTGTATCGCCGGCGCGCGCCATTTGCCGGCAAGCCCTTCGTGCGCGAGCCAGTAGTCCAGTCGCCAACCGATGTTGCGTGCGCGCGCGTCGGTGCGGAAAGACCACCATGAATAACAATCCGGTTTGCCGGGATTTTCTTCGCGAAACGTGTCGGCGTAGCCGCATTTTAGGAGCGAGGAAAAACTGCTTCGTTCTTCGTCGGTGAAACCGGCGTTGCGGCGGTTTGATTTCGGGTTGGCAAGGTCGATTTCTTCGTGCGCGCAGTTGAAGTCGCCGCAGACGAAAACCGGTTTTTGCGCCGAAAGTTTTTGCAGATGCCGGCGAAAGTCGGCGTCCCATTTCAGCCGGTAATCAAGCCGGGCGAGTTCGCGTTGCGCGTTCGGGACGTAGGCGCAGACGACGAAACATTTTTCGAATTCCGCCGAGATGACGCGGCCTTCGCGCGGGTGTTCGCCGGCGAAATCGGTCGTGACCGCGAGCGGCTTTTTTTTGCTCAAAATCGCGGTGCCGGAATAGCCGGCTTTGTCGGCGGAGTGGAAAAACTGAAACTCGAACGGGATGCTTAAATCGCCGTTTTGCGGCATTTGCATCTTGGTTTCCTGCAGGCAAAGGATGTCCGGCGCGTGCTGTTCCAGAAAGGAATCAAACGTCTTGGACATCGCGGAACGCAGTCCGTTGACGTTCCAGCAATATAATTTCAGGAAACCGTTTTCCACGGAAAATCAGCGCTCTTGTTCGCGTCCGAACAGCGTGTTGCGCGGTTTGCGTTTCGGTTGCGCCGGCTCGGGTTTTGCTTCTTCGGCTTGTTTCGGCGCGGCGGTTTTGGTGCGCGGGCTGTTCGGCGACGCGACGATTTCGCCGGTGTCGGGATAAACCCAAGCGCGCACGAGTCCCTGTTTGCGGGCTTGGAGCATGGTGTGGTAATCGTAGCCCAAAAATCCGACCGCGCCGATGATTATGCCGAAGGCAACTTTTAAAACGGTTTCCATTTCGTAAAACCCGGAGAGGCAGGCGATTTTTCCGCAAGCGTCAATAGGCGATAATGTCTTCACGGGAGGGCATCGTCGCGTACCTCTTCCCCGGCGAGTTTTTTCGAACGCGCGTTAAAGCGAACTTAACCGCTCGCTCAGTTGCGTCAACGGCACCGCTTCGCACCAATCGCTCAACGCGTAACAACTCGTGCCGGGATAAATCACGAAAAGTTTGTCCAACTTTAAATCGGCGTGCGCGATGGTCATTGAGTGCGTTCTGCCGGGCGCGTCGGCGTATTTGAATTCGAAGCCGAGTCGCTTGCCTTTGAAAAATACCAGCAAATCCAATTCCGCGCCGGATTGTGTCGCCCAGAAATACGCATCGCGGTCGCCGGTGACGCGCAGCGTTTCCTCCAATGCGAACCCTTCCCACGACGCGCCGAGTTTCGGATGACTTTCCAGTGCCGGGAAATTCGAAATACCGAGCAACCCGTGCAGCAAGCCGCTGTCGCGCAGATAAACTTTCGGCGATTTCACTTGGCGTTTGGAAATGTTTTCAAACCACGGCGGCAGTTGCCGCATGACGAGCGCGCCGCACAAAACATCCAACCTGCGTTTCATCGTCGCGCTCGTTTCGCCGAGCGAATTCGCGATTGCCGCGCCGTTCCATGTTTGCCCGTGATAATGCGCCGCCATGTTCCAAAAACGACGCATTGCCGGTGCCGGCACGCGCACGCCGAATTTGCCGAGATCGCGCTCCAAGAAAGTTTGAATAAAATCATCGCGCCACTGCGCGCTTTCCGCATCGGAGCCGGCAAGAAACGAACGCGGAAAACCGCCGCGCCACCATAACCTGCGCATGTCCGCCGTGCCGACTTCGCCGAGATCGAAACCGCCCATCGGAATGTTCGCCACACGGCCGGCAAGCGACTCCGCCGAACCGGAAATCAACTCCGGCGACGCGCTCCCCGACAACAAAAATTGCGCCGGCGTTTCCGGGCGATCCGCCAACACGCGCAAGATCGGAAAAAGCGCCGGCAGCAACTGCGCTTCGTCAATGACAACCAAGCCGCGCAGCTCGCGTAACGCCGTCATCGGTGCGGATAATCGGCGGGCGTCTTCGGGATTTTCCAAATCAAAATAAACGGATTCGCGCGTGCCGGCATATTGCCGGGCCAGCGTACTTTTGCCGCATTGTCGCGGACCGGTGAGCAATACGACGGGATTTGAGCGAAAACGCGTTTCGATCAGTTCAAGGAGATGCCGGCGTGAGAGTAGGTTCATTTCCCTGAAAAAATGAAAAGAGTTGTTGGATTTTCAAGAAAAAATCATGTTTATTCTTGAAAATGGTGGAAATGGGTCTGCGCGGGGACGCTGCGCTGCCGTCGAGTGCGTTACCGAAGGACGGCTCAATGCGTTTTCTTACTGCACGAAGAATTTTATCAGCAGGTAACCGACCGGCGACGTCAATACCAACGAATCCAGCAAATCAAACGCACCGCCGATGCCCGGAATCGTTTTGCCCGAATCTTTCACGCCGGCGCGACGCTTTATCACCGATTCGATTAAATCCGACGGGACGCTCAACACGGCAAGCGGCAACGCCAACAACGCCGCTTTGCCGGGCGTCAGTTGCGTCGAAAGCGTCCAGCCGATTTTGTCGGCGAAATTCGCATACAGCCAAGCGATGCCGGCGGCGACGCCGGCGGATGTTGCAATGCCGCCGATGACGCCTTCCCACGATTTGCCGGGGCTGATGCTCGGCGCGAGTTTGTGTTTGCCGAAAGTTAAGCCGAAGATGAGCGCGCCGCAGTCGGTGAATTTCACGGTCGCGATCAGCCAAACGATG
>JAVBUU010000108.1:0-12577 GCA_031555005.1 Opitutales bacterium
CAAACCTTCGACCACGCCGGCAAGAAAGTCCCGATTTTCAACACCGTCGCCGAAGCCGCCAAAGCCACCGGCGCGACCGTCTCGGTGATTTTCGTCCCGCCGCCCTTCGCCGCGGACGCCATCCTCGAATGCGTCGACGCCGGCCTCGATCTCGCCGTCACGATCACCGAAGGCATCCCGATTAAGGACATGATCCGCGTCAAACGCGCCATGACCGGCTGCAAAACGCGCCTCATCGGACCGAACTGCCCCGGCGTCGTCACGCCCGGCACCGGCGAAAAATCCAACGGCGGCTGCCGCATCGGCATCGCCCCCGGCTACATTCACCGCAAAGGCAAAGTCGGCGTCGTCTCGCGCTCCGGCACCCTCACCTACGAAGCCGTTTACCAACTCACCACGCGCGGCCTCGGCCAAAGCACGAGCGTCGGCATCGGCGGCGACCCCGTCAACGGCACCTCGCACCTCGACGTCATCAAAATGTTCAATGACGATCCGGAAACCGCCGGCATCATCATGATCGGCGAAATCGGCGGCAGCGCCGAAGTCGAAGCCGCACGCTGGATCAAAGAGAATTGCAAAAAACCGGTCGCCGGATTCATCGCCGGCGCGACCGCGCCTGCCGGACGCCGCATGGGGCACGCCGGCGCCGTCATCGGCGGCAAAGACGACACCGCCGAAGCGAAAATCGCGATCTTCCGCGAATGCGGCATCGAAGTCGCCGCAACGCCCTCGGACATGGCAGACGCGCTCATCCGCGCCGCCAAAGCCCAAGGCGTAAATCTCGCATAACGCGCCCCGCGGCACACAGGCTCCCGATTCGGGAAAAAAGAACCGGCAAGTCCCGAACGACCTGCCGGTTTTTTTACAACCGCCGCAAACGACGCCGGGCACGACGCCGGCGCATCGTGCTTGCCTGCCCTCTTCGCTTTATTCAACTTACGCCGCTTCTCATGAATTTTGTCCGCACCATCTTTGCACTCGCCGGCATTTGCGCCGCCCTGCCCCTGCGCGCCGGCGAACCGGTCGGCTGCCAAGGACGCATCGCGCCGGAATCGAGAATTTTAAAACTCGCCGCCCCCGCCGACGCCGGCACGCCGATTATTCAAACGTTACCGGTAAACGAAGGCGACTCCGTCAAAGCCGGTCAAACCGTCGCCGTCCTGCTCGCTCAAAAACCGTCCGCGCTCATGCGCGAACAAGCCGTTTCGCGCCGCGAAGCCGCACGCATCGAAATAAAAGGGATCGAAAACGCCGCCGAACAAGCCCGCGCCGAAAATGAATTAAAAGCCCTCGACGCCGCCGATCAACTCGCCGCCGCCGAAGCCTCGCTCGCCGCATTGACGGTGCACTCTGCCAGAAAACGCCTCGATAACAACGGACTGGACGAACTCAAAACACGCCTCAAAACGCGCACCGACGCACTTGAAAAATTGCGTGCTGACCGCGAAGCGCAAATCGCCAAATACGACGCCGGCGTTAAAATCGCCGAAGCACGGCTCGGCGACGCCCTGCCGGGCGAAGTCGATGCCGCCAAAGCCGTACTCGAAGACGCCAAAGCCTCGCGCGACGTCGGCATTCGCGAATACGATTCGCGCATCGCCGACTGCGCCGGCGAAATCAAAATCCTCAAAACACAACTCACCCAAGGCGAAACGCTCAACAAAGAAACCGAGCGCGAACCGGGAGAAAAGACCGCCGCCGCAAAACAAGTTCAAATCGCAAAAGAACGTCTCGACGCCCTCAAAAAACTTGCTTGGAAAACCGAAAATAAATTTCGAACCGACTCCGCCGCCGCAAGCGCACGCCTCGCCGAGGCCGAAGCCGGCGTTAAAATCGCCGACGCCCGCCTCGCGATGACGAATATTGTCTCGCCGATAAACGGAACCGTGCTTCGCATCAACGCACGCCCCGGCGAAGCCGTCGGCCCCGGCGGCGTCGCCGAAGTCGCCGATTTATCGAAGATGACAATCGAAGCCGAAGTCAACGTCGCCGACATTTCACGCGTCAAACTCGGGGCGGCGGCGACGATTCGCGTGCCGGGATTGGAAAAAACATTTTCCGGCAAAGTCACGCGCATCGGATTGCGCGCGGCCGCCGGCGCACTCGTTGACGAGAATCCGGCCGCCTTCAAAGACCTCCGCATCATCCCGGTCACAATTGCGCTCGACGACAACGGCGCGCTTGCCGACCGCACGAGCGCGCAAGTCTTCGTGCGCATCGCCAATGACTGAGCCGCGCCACAATTTTTTCGAGCGACTCTTCCCGCTCGCCATTCCGCTCGCATGGCTGCAACTCACGGCGGAACGCAAGCGCTTCGCCGCCGCCGTCGCCGGCATCACCTTTGCCGTAACAATGATGCTCTTCCAAATGGGACTGCACACGGCATTGTTTCAACAAGTCATTGAGCCGTTTTTAAAATTGCGTGCGGACATCTACGTTTTGTCCTCGCAATACGAATACATCGGCATTCCGCGCAATTTCCCCGCTGCGACACTCTATCGCGCCCTCGCGCTGCCGGAAGTTGATGAGGCACTCCCGCTCTGGATGTCGCCGCTGCCGCTGAAAAATCCGGAGACCGGCAAATCCCGAGACCTCTTCGTCATGGCGTTCGACCCCTGTCAGCGCGCTTTCGCCGACACGCAAATCGATTCGCAACGCGAAAAACTCACCGCCGGCAACACCGCGCTCATGGACTCGAAAGCCCACCCGGATTTCGGGCCTTTCCCGGCTTTGCTCCAAAAAAACAATTTCGCGCACACGGAGCTGAACGACGCCGGCATCGACATCGTCGGCTTCTGCACCATCGGCACCACCTTTGTCGCAGACGGCAATCTCGTCACAAGCCGCGACATGTTCATGCGCGCCTTTCCGGGGCTGACTCCCGAAAACATCAACGCCGGCCTCATTCAACTCAAACCCGGCAACGACGCCGGAGCCGTCGTCGAAAAACTCCGCAACATCCTCCCGACCGACGTCAACGTCTTTACCGCACATGACGCGCTCGCGCGCGAAAAAGCCTATTGGTCCGATCGCACGCCGATCGGCTTCGTCATATCCGCCTCAATGATTGTCGCGATAATCGTCGGCGCGGTGATTGTTTATCAAATCCTCTACACCGACGTCAGCGACCACCTGCCGGAATACGCGACGCTGAAATCCATCGGATTTTCGGACGCCTATTTCGTGCGCCTCGTCTTACAGGAATCCTTCATTTTGTCGGTCTGCGGCTTCGTTCCCGGCGTCATTCTCACGCTCGGACTTTATCATCTGACGCGAAAAATGGCCGGCATCCCCGTGCAACTCGAACCGCTGAATTTGCTCTACGTTTTCGGCCTCGCGCTCGGCATGTGCCTGATCGCCGGCGGCCTCGCTACCCGAAAACTCCGCCACGCCAACCCGGCCGACATCGTTTAGCAAAATTAAGAATTAAGATTTAAGAAGTAAGAAAATGTATCCGTTTTCTAACAACAAGCGTTTCTATTCCAATATCGCGCGGGTTTTCCCCGCAGCCTTTCTTAATTCTTAAATCTTAATTCTTAATTTCATGGCAACCGTCGCCCCCATCATTTCCGTCAAAAACCTCTGCCACTGGTTCGAGGACGGCGACGAAAAGCATCAAGTTTTGCACGACATCACGGCGGACATTTTTCCCGGCGAAATCGTGCTCATCATGGGGCCGTCCGGCTCCGGAAAATCCACGCTGCTGAAACTCATCGGTGCGCAACGCGCATTGCTTGCCGGCGAGATTATCGTCGAAGACCGCTCGCTCGGCTCGGCATCGAAAGACGACCTTGTCCGTATCCGGCGCGACATCGGTTTTATTTTCCAGTCTCACCACTTATTAAAATCGCTCACCGTTTGCCAAAACGTGCAAATGCCGCTGGCGAACCACCCGCGTTTCGATGCGCAGTCGTCACGCGCCGCCGCCCTCGCCATGCTTGAAAAAGTCGGCCTGAGCGACCACGCGTTCAAGTTGCCGGCGCACATGTCCGGCGGGCAAAACCAACGCGTCGCCATCGCACGCGCCCTTGTCGCCTCGCCGCGCATCGTGCTTGCCGACGAACCCACGGCTTCGCTCGATAAACATACCGGTCGCGAAGCCGTCGAACTGCTCGAAACGCTCGCGCGCGATTCCGGCGTAACAATCGTTCTGGTCACGCACGACAACCGCATTCTCGACATCGCCGACCGCATCTTGCACCTCGAAGACGGTCGTCTTATCGGCGAAGAAAAACCGTAACCGCGCCGGCACCGTTAAGTATTTCTAAAATCCGGGGCGTCCCGAAATAACGCCGGCGGCAAACAACACGCCGTAAAGCAACAAATATCCGGCGGTTTTTCCGAGCAACGGATTGTAATCCCTCGGTTCGCGCACAGCAAAAAAACGACGACAAAGCATGATTGCAACCGGCGCCGTCAAACACGGCAACAACACGGCGACACCAAAACCTCGAAACAACAAAATTGCCGGCGCAAGCAAAGCAATCGCAAGACTTGCCGCATATTGCCGGCGCGCATGCCGGCGTCCGAACAAAACAACCGTGGTTCTCTTCCCGGCGGCGGCGTCGGTTTCCATGTCGCGCGCGTTATTCACGACCAAAATATTCACCGCCGACAAACCGCACGCGAGCGCGGCGACCCAAGCCGACTCCGGCATACTTTCGATTTGCGCGTATGCCGAGAAAAGCACTGCGACAAAACCGAAAAACACAAGAACGAAAACATCGCCGAGTCCGTTATACGCCAACGGGAACGGCCCCGCCGTGTAAGCAAGCGCCGCAAACAGGCTCACAATGCCGACCGGCAATAAAATCCAACCGCAGCGTGAAACGAGCATCATTCCCGCCAAGAATGCCAAAGCGAGCGTGATGAAAACGCCGCGGCGCATCGCGGCCGGCGAAATCCATCCGGCGTTTGTCGCGCGCGCCGGGCCGAGCCGCGCCGCAGTGTCGGCTCCCTTTTTGAAATCCCAATAATCGTTGGCAAAATTACATGCGATCTGTGCAAGCAGCGCGAAAAGCAACGCGAACGCCGCCGGCACCGGTTCAAAAACGCCTGTTTCGGCAAACGCGCATGCCGAACCGAGCATGACCGGCACAAAAGCCGCCGGCAATGTTTTGGGTCGCGCCGCGTAAATCCACGCGCCTATCGGAGAAGGAGTCATTACCGGCGCATCAATTCCGTTTGTCGCACCGGATTCAAACAATAAAAAACCCCGACCGTTTCCGGACGGGATTTTTTTGAAATCCGAAAATGCCGAATCCCGATCAGATGGAATCTTCGTACATTTCGGCATTGTCGCCGATGGCCATCTTGTAATTCTCGGTCTCGGTGCCGTCTTTGAGGTTCACAAACTGCTCACCCGTCAGCACCATGGAGCTATACCAGCGCACGTGTGCATCCCCGAAGGCGATGTGGCCGCCGGAGTCTTTCCAGGGAGCGTTCATCGTCCATTTTCCGTCCATTCCGAGTCCGCGCGTCCAAACAAGGGGATAATTGGTATCAAGGTTGCGGCTCGCGTTCACGACAACGGCCCAAGAGACCGGCTTCACGTCGTTCAACTGATTCGTGCCGTTGGTCACCTGTGTCAGAACATTGGCGGGAATTTGACCGTTGATATACGGGTCCGACGAGATGTACCAAATTTCGCCGGATGTGATGCCCGCATGGCGCGCCAAAACTTCCGCATAGGTCGCGGGCGAGTTCGCCTGGCCTTTTACCGGGTCGGAGCCCTTGGTGATATTGCGCAACCGGCCGGAGCCTTCCGCGAACATTTTATAGCCCTGGGCAATGTTGCGAAGATTGTTCGACGACGCCTGCTTATTGGCCAAAACGATGCCCTGTTGCACGGCCGGCACGAGCACCGCGATCAGGATGCCCATAATCGCGATAACGGTCAGAAGTTCGACCAAGGTAAAGCCGAAGCGTTTGTTTTTGCGGATAGTTTTCATTTGAGTTCTTTGGGGTGAGGATTGTTAAAGTCGGAAGATCTCCGTAAGGACAACGACGGATTCTGCCCCGATGCCTTTCTTTTGAAAGCCTAAATTTTCCGGCAGCCGTTCTTTTTCCCGGAAAAAACAATCAAGACGCGGCTTGACAAACAAACGTGTTTCGCGATTCTCCCCGCCCTTCACTGACCGATGGTGTAATGGTAGCACAAAGGTTTTTGGTTCCTTTTGTCCAGGTTCGAATCCTGGTCGGTCAACCATTCCGACGAAGAAATTCTCGTGGAATTTTCCGGCAAGATTTGCCGCTTACCCGCGCGCCGAGGCCTGCGCGAAAAGAGAAATCCGGAGACGTTGCCGCTCCGGATTTCTTTTAAAATCGACGCGTCGGCTGCCGTATCCGCAAAACAAATACACGCGTTTGCCGGTTTCTCCGGGCGACACATCCGGAGGATGCGCCGGCACCGGTGCGTTACCAAAAGCCGGCGTAAAACCAAACAATCAAGGCGACGACGATCAACGACAGAACAACATCGAGCCAATTCCGGCTTGCGCGTGTTTCAGCCCGCTCCGCAGGCGTGGCTCCGTACCAAGTATATTTTATCGTGCGCGGATCGGGTGCTTTGGTCGCCAAGCTGATGATGATTACCAACGCCAGCGTAACGACAAAAAGTATCTGGCAAAAATAAAGCCAATGAATGTTCCAGAGTTCAAAAACAAGACCGTGCTTCGCCTTAACCGGCGCGATGCCTTGGGCGTATTGCTCGGCGGTGATTGCGCCCTTGTAAAGCTGTTGTTTAAGCTCCTTCACCGCGAGTCCGTCGGTGCGCATGATTAAGTCTGCGCCCAGACGGGCAAACCCGCCGGCGACGCCGACGATAAAAGCCCAAAGCGCCGCCGGCGCAGTGGCGCGTTTCCAAAACACGCCGACAACAAACAGCACCGCAATCGCCGGCGACAGATATCCCTGCACGCTTTGCAAATATTCATAGAGGTTGGAATGCATTGCCTTTATGACCAATACCCAGCAAATCCCCATAAAGACAATGACCGCCGTGGCCACGCGCCCGACCAGAACTTCGGTTTTGCCGGAAGCGTTCGGACGCCATTCACGATAAAAATCCATGGTAAACAGCGTCGCCGAGGCGTTGAACTTCGAGGCCAGCGATGCCATCAACGCCACAATCATGCCGCAAGCGACAATGCCCTTGATGCCGTGCGGCAAAATGTGAGCGACCATCGAGGTGTAAGCGGCATCACCGGTGGTGCTGAAACCGGAGCCCGGCATTTTGGTGAGCGCACAGGCCACCATGCCGGGAACCAAAAAGATGAAAACCGGCGTCAATTTAAAATAGGCCGCCAAGATGCTGCCGCGGCGCGACTCTTTTTGATTTTTCCCGGCGAGCACGCGCTGAACAATGTATTGGTCCGTGCACCAATACCAAAAACCGATAATGGCCGCGCCCGGCAAAATCGCCGTCCAAGGCCATTCGGGATCATGTACGGAGCGGACAAGGTGAAGATTGTCGCCGACCGTTTCTTTGGTAATTTTCCAGCCTTCTTGGAGGCTGCCGTTTCCAAGTTCATGCAGGCCGAAATAAAGAATGCAAAGCGACCCGAAAATCAGCACCGGAGATTGCAACACTGCCGTGTACATAATGACCCGCATGCCGCCGAAAACGGTATAAAGCCCGGTCGTAAGCGCAAGTCCGAGGGCAATCACCCAAAAAATGTCGACCGTTTGTCCGAACAAATTTACCGAATCCACTCCCAACAATGTGCGAATCACGACATCGCCGGCGTAAATGGTAGCGGCGATTTTTGTTAAAACGAGACTCGCCATCGTAATAATGCTCAAAACATTCCGTGAACCGCGACTGAAACGCAGTTCCAAAAATTCCGGCATGGTGAAAATCTTCATGCGGTCATACAGCGGGACAAACACCCACCCCAAAATCAAAATCAGCCACGCCTGCATTTCCCAGTGCGCCATCGCCATGCCGGTTACAAAACCCGCGCCGGCAAGCCCGACCAAATGTTCGGATCCGACATTGGACGAGAAAATCGAGGAGCCGATTTGCAGCCAGTTTGCGTCACGCCCCGACAGAAAATAATCCTTCCCCGATTCGTTTTTTTTGCGCATCGAGAAAAGCACAACCGCCAGCATGCCGAACACAAACAACGCGATAACAATCCAATCAAGGCTGTTGAACACCGGTCCGGCCGAAGCCGGTGTCAAAGTCGTAAGCGCTGCGGATATCAAGTAGTTCATGGGAATTAAGCTTTGTTGTTTCTTTTCAGTTGTCCGTAATAGGCGCCGGCGCCGTGTTTGCGCTTGTAGTGTTTATCAAGAAGATGTTGCGCGATCGGTTTCCGCGCGGGATCCAATCGCAACGTGTTCAACGCCATTTCCGCGACGATTTCCAACGCCTGTGCGGTTTCCACGGCTTTTTCGCCGGAAGTTCCCCATGCGAAAGGGCCGTGCCCGTTGACCAAAACCGCCGGCATTTCGCCGGGATTCAAACCGCGAAACCGTTCCAAAATAACATTTGCCGTTTCAAGTTCATAGCTGCCGGCAACTTCAATTTCGTCCAACGGGCGGGTTACGGGAATCTCGCCGTAAAAATAATCGGCATGCGTGGTGCCGAAACAGGGAATCCCCAAACCGGCCTGCGCGAAAGCAACGGCGTGACGGGAATGCGTGTGAACGACCGCACGGATGTTTTCGAACGCCCGGAAAAGCCGGCGGTGCGTTTCCGTATCCGAGGAAGGATTCAGCGCGCCTTCGATCCTTTTTCCCTCCAAGTCCATTATTATCATACACTCGGGCGTCAAAAGCGCGTAATCGACACCGCTCGGCTTAATGGCGAACACGCCCTTATTTCTGTCCAGGCAGCTGACATTGCCGAAGGTAATATCAACCAAACCGAGACCGGGCAAAGCGCGATTCGCCTCACAGCATTCTTCACGAATGTCGCTGTAATTCATAAACTAAACGGCCCCGAACCCGGAAGCGATTCCGTAGTAAATTTCGTTATTGCGAAGGTTTTGCCGGAAATCGCGAAGATCGGTTTTATCGTCGATGATCGCCAATTCGACTTCGGCAATTTCCGCAAAATTTTCAATATGCTCGACCGTAACGGAATAACCAAAGCCCGTATGATGCGCGCCACCGGCATAAATCCATGCCGCGCAAGCCGTCTTGAAATCGGGAAAACATTCCCAGAGCGCGCGGGCGACGGGCAACTTCGGCAGCGGTTGGGCCGGATTTACAACCTTAACTTCGTTGACGATAAAACGGAAACGATTTCCCAAATCGACCAACGAAGCGTTAATCGCGTTGCCGGCCGGCGCGGTAAAGACCGAGCGCACCGGATCTTCTTTGCCGCCGATGCCGAGCGGGTGAATTTCGATGGCAGGTTTGTCTCCGGCAATAGATTCGCAAATCTCCAACATATGCGCACCGAGCACTTGATGTTGTTTCGGCGAAAGATGATAGGTGTAATCCTCCATAAAGGAAACCCCGCCCGGCAATCCGTCGGCAATAACCTTCATGGCGCGAACCAGCGCGGCGGTTTTCCAATCGCCTTCGCCGGCAAATCCGTAACCGTCGGCCATCAGGCGTTGAACGGCGAGGCCCGGCAGTTGTTTGAGTCCGTGCAAATCTTCAAAAGTGTCGGTGAATCCCTTGAAATTCCCCTCTTCCAAAAAGGCGCGCAATCCGAGTTCGATGCGCGCGGCATCACGCAGTGACGCGTGTCGGCTTTGCCCTTTGCGCAATGTTTTGACGACATTGTAACGCGCTTCGTATTCGGCGCAAAGTCGAGATACCGCGGAATCGCTGACTCCGGCGACATAATTGACCACATCGCCGACGCCGTAAGTATTCACCGAAAATCCGAATTTTATTTCAGCCGAAACCTTATTGCCTTCCGTGACCGCAACCCCGCGCATATTGTCGCCGATGCGCGCGAATTTGGCGCCTTGCCAATCAAACCACGCCCGCGCCGAGCGCATCCACGCGGCAATACGATCTTGCACCTCGGAATCGGACCAATGCCCGACAACAACTTTCCGGTTCAACCGCAAACGGGTGTGAATGAAACCGGCTTCGCGGTCGCCGTGAGCCGCCTGGTTCAAATTCATGAAATCCATGTCGATTTCGCGCCAGGGCAAATCACGGTTAAATTGCGTATGCAAATGGAGAAACGGCTTCACCAATTGCGAAAGCCCGCCGATCCACATCTTCGCCGGCGAAAAAGTGTGCATCCAGAGAATGAGTCCGGCGCACTCCGGCGAGTGATTGGCGTCGAGGCAGACTTGGCGAATCTCCTCGGGCGTTTTCAGCACCGGCTTGTAAACAAGTTTCAGCGGAACGCGCTTCGACTGACTCAACGCGCGGACAATATGTTCGCTGTTGGCAGCGACCTGTTTTAGCGTTTCCGGACCGTAGAGATGCTGGCTGCCGGTCAGAAACCAAATTTCGGAAGATGAGGTGTTTTTCATGGATAATTCGTTTCGGTATTAGCTCCGGCTGCGACACTCCGCTTTTATCCGGATTAAATCTTTCATCACTTGTGAAAGATCGGCGGCTCGGTTGACGCCGCCGAAGGCGTCGTGGATTTGCCGGTAAAGTTGATAAAGCCGGTCGTAAACCGCGCGGTTAGCCGCATTGCAGCGATAGACGTCGGCTTTGAGCGACGTCATCTTTTTTTGCGCTTCGGCAAAACCGGCGTATCCGCCGGCGGACTTGCCGGCAACAACGGCGGCACCGACTGCCGCGCCCAGCGCACAGGCTTGCCCGGAACCGGCCAAATAAATGTCGCAGCCGATGACGTCGGCGTAAATTTGCGGCAATAATTTGTTTTTCTCCGCAATGCCGCCGCAACACACAATCCGCTTAATCGGCACGCCGTATTCGATCAGGCGTTCGATGATGACGCGCGCGCCGAAAGCGGTCGCCTCGATGAGCGCGCGGTAAATTTCCGCCTGCGTTGAATAGAGCGTTTGCCCGAGCAAAAGCCCGCTGAGCAATTGGTCGACCAACACGGTGCGATTGCCGTTATTCCAATCAAGCGCGAGCAAACCGCTCTCCCCGGGTCGAAGCGAGGCCGCCTCCGCCGTCAGCGTCTTGTGCGTATCCGCGTCGCCCTTACAAACAACCTCGACAAACCACTTGAAAATATCGCCGACGGCCGACTGCCCGGCTTCTATGCCGTAATAACCCGGCAAAATGGCGCCTTTAACAATGCCGCAAATGCCGGGAATATCGGCGATTTTCTTATCGGCGCTGACCACGGCGCAATCGCAAGTCGAAGTGCCGACGGCCTTAACCAACACGCCTTCTTCGATGCCGCAGCCGATAGCACCGTAATGCACATCCATCTCGCCGACGGCGATCGGAATGCCGACCGGCAACCCGAGCTTCTCCGCCCACTCGGGGCAAAGATTTCCGGCGCAAGCGGTCGCGTCATGAGCCTTCGCGTAAAGCCGGTCGCGCAAATCCGCCAGCTTGGGATGAAGCATCGAAAGAAATTTCTTTTCCGGCAACCCGCCCCACTCATCGCAATAAAACGCCTTGTGACCGGCGGAACAAATACCGCGAACAATCTTTTCCGGCGCACGAATTCCCGCCAACTGCGAGGGAATGAAATCGGTCAGCTCCACCCACGAACAAGCGGCGTCAAACACCGCCGGATCGACATTCTGGCAATGCAGAATTTTTGCCCAAAACCATTCGGAGGAATAGGTATTTCCGCATTTTGCCAAATAATGCGGGTAATGCTCGGCCGCCGTTTTCGTGATAAACGCCGCCTCGCGATGCGCCGTGTGATCCTTCCACAGCCAACATTGCGCATTGAGATTGTTTTTCCATTCCGGCGCGCAACCCAACGGATTGTTACGGGAATCGACCGGCAACGGGCTTGAGCCCGTGCCGTCCACGCCGATGCCGATGACTTGACTTGCGTTAAAATCGCCGGTCGCGCACGCCAGCTTCAACGCGCCGCGCACGGCCTCTTCCATGCCCGACAAATAATCGCCGGGATGCTGCCGCGCCAAATGATGATCGCCGGAATCAAGCAACACACCCTGATGCCCGCTCGGATAATTCACCGCACACGCCCCCAATTCTTTGCCGGTGGCGCAATTCACAATGAGCGCGCGAACCGAATTTGTGCCGTAATCAATACCGAGCGTGCAGGCAGCGGGGGTCATGCGGCGGACAATAGCACCGGTGTTTTTCAATCTTGAAGTTCAATTCCGTATGACAGTAATATTCGCCCCGCCATGCCCCCGCCGGAAGACCGCACGCTTTTTATTTCCATGTCCGATATCGCCAAAAAAGCCGGCGTGTCGAAGAACACAGTCTCGCTTGCGTTGCGCAACGACCCGCGCGTGCTGCCGAAGACGGCGCAAAAAATCGTTCGCCTCGCAAGCCGGCTCGGTTACCGGAAAAACCCGACCATGGCGCACCTGCTCGCGGAACTGCGCAAAGCGCGGACGCCGTCCTTTAAAGCGACGCTGGCGTTGTTCAATGCCAACAGCGACCCGCAGGCATTCCTGCGTCACCCGACCATTCCCTCCTATGTCGAAGGCTGCCGGAGCCGTGCCGCGCAACTGGGCTATTCGCT
>JAVBUU010000001.1:0-6993 GCA_031555005.1 Opitutales bacterium
TGCCGGCTTTATCATCGTACCGTCCTTGCAAACTTTTTTACGAAAAAGTTCCAAGATTTTCGCCGTAACCGGGCCGCGCGCGCCGGCGCCGATTTTGCGCCCGTCGAGCTCGACGACCGGAATCACCTCCGCAGCGCTGCCGGTCAGGAACGCTTCGTCGGCAATGTAGAAATCGTAACGCGTCAAATTGGTTTCGATCACCGGCATTTTCAGCTGCGCCGCGACCTCGATCACCGCTTGGCGCGTAATGCCGATGAGCGCGCCGGCGGCGGATGACGGCGTCAAAATGCGACCCTTGTGAATTAAAAAGATGTTATCGCCGGAGCATTCGGCGATGTAGCCCTGATCGTTCAGCAAAAGGCATTCGTGATAACCGTGCTGCAACGCTTCGATTTTCGCCAAAATGTTGTTCAAATAATTCAGCGATTTAATCATCGGCGGCAACGCCGCGTGGCTCATCCGGCGCGTCGGCACGGTGATGAGTTTCATACCGGTTTTGTATGTTTCTTCCGGATACAATTTGATATTGTCGGCAATAATGATGAGCGACGGTTTCGGGCAATTCCGCGGCGAAAGCCCGAGGTCGCCGGCACCGCGCGTGACGAGGAGGCGGATATAGCCGTTTTTAATGCCGTTGCGCCGGCAGGCTTCAATCGTCGCGGCCGCGATTTCTTTGCGAGTCCACGGCATTTCGAGCGCGATGCCCTTGGCGGAATATTCGAGGCGTTCGAGGTGCTCTTCGAGTTTGAAGATGCAATTCTCGTAAACGCGAATGCCTTCGAAAATGCCGTCGCCGTAGAGCAAGCCGTGATCGAAAACCGAAATTTTCGCATCGGCCTTCGGATAAAACTTTCCGTCGATATAAACTTCCATGACCGGCGAAATCTCCGAGAAAAGCCTTATGGCGTCAAAGAGTTTTTGCGAACCGGCGGCGTTACTTCGCCGCTTTCCAAATCCGCAGGCAGCTTTCGATCAACGCCGGAAATTCCGCGAGGGGGATTTGGCTCGGGCCGTCGGAAATCGCTTTTGCCGGATCCGGGTGCGTTTCCATAAAGAGCCCGCTCGCGCCGGCGGCGAGCGCCGCCTTCGCCAGCATCGGCACAAATTCGCGCTGCCCGCCGGAACTGCCGCCGGCGGCGCCCGGTAACTGCACGCTGTGCGTGGCGTCCATGAGCGTCGGAAATCCGTTTTTCGCCATGATCGAAAACGAGCGCATATCGACGACAAGGTTTTGATAACCGAACGTCGTGCCGCGCTCGGTTTGCCAAATCTCGGCGGCGTTGCTCTCGCGGAGTTTCGACGTCACGAATTCCATTTCGTAGGGCGAAAGGAATTGTCCTTTTTTGACGTTCACGACTTTGCCGGTTTTCGAGGCGGCGACGAGCAAGTCGGTTTGCCGGCAGAGAAACGCCGGAATTTGCAGAACGTCCGCAACCGCACCGACCGCGGGGCACTGCTCCGGCGAATGGATGTCGGTGACGACCGGGAATCCGAATTCCTTTTTCACCATCGCCAACAGCGCGAGACCGGCTTCGATTCCGGGGCCGCGTTTGCCGCCGAGCGACGTGCGGTTGGCTTTGTCGAAAGAACCTTTGAACACGATGTTCAGCTCGGGAAATTGCGCGCGCATTTTCGCGAGTTCGCCGGCAACCGTGCGGCAGACGGTTTCGTTTTCAAGCGAACAGGGACCGGCGAGAAGCAGGAATTTTTTCGGATCGTGAATCATGCCGGCGATGAGAGATTAGAAATCGGAAATTAGAAATAAGAATTTTCGCGCCGCTCTCAAAAAATTGACATTGCCGGATTCCCGAAAACATTTCGGCGCGCTATGCAATCATACGAGAACCCTTTCGTCGTCGAAGCCGCACCGGCGGATGCGCGCGCCGCCTTTTACCGCAAAACCTACGGGCTCGTCGCCGCGGCGTTTGCCGCGTGGGCGGTGACGCTTTACGGACTTTTCGCGACCGGATTGGCCGCCCCGATTTTCAACACGATGGTCAAAGCCGGCCAATTGGGCTGGCTGCTCGTGCTCGGGCTGTTCTGGCTCGCGACCATGGCGGCGCAACGCATGGCGTTTTCGCAAACCTCGCGCGCAACGCAATACGCCGGCCTCGCACTTTACGTCGTCGCCGAAGCCGTTATTTTCGTACCGCTTATCGCCGTTGTTCTCCATCAAGCCGGCGGCGACGTCATGGGCATTCTCGCGCCGGCCGGCACCGTGACCGGGCTTTTGATTTTCGGCCTCTCGGCGACGGTGTTTATGACGCGCGCGGACTTTTCGTTTTTGAAAACCGCGGTCGTCCTCGGCTCGTTTGCGGCACTGGGCGCGATAATCGTGTTTTCCGTTTTCGGCATCACGCCCGGCGCGTGGTTTGCCGTCGCGATGATCGGCCTCATGTGCGCCGCGATTTTGTGGCAAACGCATCAGGTAAAAACGCAATTCGGCACCGACCAATACGTCGGCGCCGCCACAATGCTGTTTGCCGGATTCGTGACGCTGCTGTGGTATGTGATTCAGCTCTTCATGCGCCGCCGGTAAACGACGGTTTTCGGTTAAAAAAGCGGCGTTCTCCGATTTAGGAGCGCCGCTTTTTTGTATCCGCGTTTTTAATACAAACGCAAAGAACCGACGCTTTTAATTTTTCTTTTTCATTTTCCCGGTTACCGTCCCCGGCATGGCTAAAATCCTAGACGACCAAATTCTTTCGCTCATGGGGCGGCCCGACTACACCCCGAAAACCGTCGAGGAAATCGCCAAGCAAATCGGTTCCGGCAAATCGGCGATCCGCGCCGTGCGAAAAATCATCACCCGGCTGATGTCCGCCGGCACCGTCGCCAAAGTTAAGAAAAATTGCTTCTGCCTGCCGAACGACGCCGACCTCGTCGGCGGCACAATTCTCTTCCGGCAAAGCGGATCGGCGCGTCTGATCCCGGAATCGACGCCGGCAAACCCGCACCCCGAGGCAATCGACATTCGCGCCGAAGACACCGGCATCGCCCTTCACGGCGACAAGGTGCTCGTGCGTGTTTACGAAAATTTTACGCAAAGAACTTTCCGGCGCGACCGCGCCGCGCGCGCCGGCGACAACCGTAAAAGCGGCCGCGTGCTGCGCATCCTCGAACGCGCCTTCGATTCGCTTCCCGGCACGCTCCGCAAATCGCAGCTTTTCTGGCACGTCGTGCCGGACGACCCGCGCATCGGGCACGACATCATCGTCAAAGCACCGGAAAAATCCGGCCTCACGCCCACGCCGGCGGAGAACGACAAAGTCGTCGTGCGCATCGTCGAATGGAAACAACGCCACCTCAATCCGGTCGGCGAAATTACCGACGTACTCGGCAAAACACATACGCCCATGGCCGAATACAAGGCCGTGCTTTTCAAATACAAACTCCGACCGGATTTCCCGACCGCCGTCGTGCAGGAAACCGCCGCGATCCCGGCAAAAGTCGACCCGAAGGAAACGCGCGGCCGCCTCGATTACCGCGATATTTACACAATCACGATCGACCCCGACGACGCCAAAGATTTCGACGACGCGCTCTCGATCGAATACCTCGCCGGCGGACAAATCCGCGTCGGCATCCACATCGCGGACGTTTCGAATTACGTTCGCCCTGGCACCGCGCTCGACAAAGAAGCCCGGCAACGCGGCAACTCGACCTACCTCGTCGGCACCGTAATCCCGATGCTGCCGCACGAACTTTCGAGCGGCCTGTGCAGCCTCGTCGAAGCCGAAGACCGGCTCACGAAATGCGTGCTGATCACCTACGATAAAACCGGGCACGCCGTCGAAACGCGCTTCGCCAACACCGTCATCCGCTCGCGGAAACGCCTCACCTACCGGCAAGCGCTCGCGCTCATGCAATCAAACGACATCGCGCAAATCCGCGCTTTGCCGGCACCGCCGCCGCACCAAACCGGCTACCCCGGCCGCCCGCTCGCCGACTTGAACGACGGCGAAATCACCGAGCTGCAAAAAAATGTTCGCGCGTTTTGGAAAATCGCCGCCGGCCTGCGCCGCGCCCGCATGGATAAAGGATCGCTCGACCTCGACATGCCGGAAATCAAAATCTACTGCGACGCCGACGGCTACGCCGAGCGCGTCGTCCGGCGCGAATCCGACGAAAGCCATCAACTCATCGAAGAGTTCATGCTTTCCGCAAACGAAGCCGTCGCGAAAGCGTTTTACCAAGCCAAACTGCCGAACATTGCGCGCGTTCACGACGAGCCCGACCCGGAAAAACTCGGCGACCTCCGGCAACAACTCCTCGCCGCCGGCATCAAAACCGGCGACCTCACGAAACGCCCCGAAGTTTTAAAACTGCTCGCGACGCTCAAAACCACGCCGGACGGTTACCCGCTTCAAGTCGCATTTTTGCGCAGCATGCGCCAGGCCTGTTACCGCGCCTCGCCGGACGGCCACTACGGACTCGCAAAAAAATTCTACTCGCACTTCACGTCACCGATTCGCCGCTACGCCGATTTAATCGAACACCGCGTATTCGATTTTTACTTACAAAAAATCGGCGACGAAACCGCGCCGGCGCGCAAGCTCCTCCCCCAATCCGTCACGAATCTCGAACTCACTTCGCAACACCTCTCGATCACCGAGCGCAACAGCGCCGATGCCGAACGTGAAACGGTAAAAATCAAGTTGCTCGAACTCTTCGAACGCGAACTCGAAAAACCGAAAAAGAGCGGGTTCGACGCCGTGATCGTCGAAGTTCGCAATCACGGACTCTACGTGGAATTAACCGATTCGCAGGCTTACGGACTCGTGCACATTTCGACGCTGAAAGACGACCTTTACCGTATCAACAACGACGGCACTGCCGTCATCGGGCGCAAAACCGGCAACGCCTACAAACTCGGCCGGCACGTCACCGTAAGCGTCGAACGCGTGGATCGTTTCAAACGGCAAGTGGATTTCCGCATCATACCGGCAACAACCGGCACGCAACCCGGCAGACCCGCCAAAAAAGCTGCCGGCAACGCGCTCCGGGAAGGCCGCATCATTCGCGGCCGCCCGCACCGGTAAACGCGAACACGTGCCCGAATGAGATCCGACGTCACGACGCAGGTGACAATTCCGACCCTCGGGACAGCAATTTTTGTATCGGTTTAAAAATCACGTGATCCAGAACAACGGATATGGCAAATGTGATTGCAACAACAAGAAGATACGAAAGCAAAGGATTCAGCGAATAAAAAAATCCGGCAAACCAACACCCGAATACAAAGCGATGCGTCAGCCACATATACACGGAATATTTGCCCAAAATAAGCAATATCTTCCGCAGTGCGTGAAAATAACGCGCGAAGACAACGGTTAAAAAAACACTCAACACGGCAACTGCGGAAAACTCCCTCCATTTTGTTACAACCACCGTAATAGCAATCGCAAGCACCGCTACAGCGATTGAAAAAATTTCCTTTGATTCGAATTTTGAGCGCCCGAAACAATAATATAAGAAACCGAGAAAAAAATAGGGCGTAAACGACAATATGTCGCGCATGATTCTGGTAAAATAAATAAACTTGGCATTGCCTTCCGCCCCTTGGGACCAATTACCCAACATTTTCCAAAGCATAATATTCAGGACACAAAGCAGTGTCACGGCCAAGGCCGTATCAAAGCCCGCGAACCTTTTTAGAAATGAGCGCAAACAGAGAAATCCGGGGAACACAATCAGGCACACGGCAAAGAAAAACGTCGCATACCACCAGTCGGTAATCGTGGAATTCGGGCAATATCCTATAAGCGCCAAGCCCGCCTGTTCCAAACTTACGATGTGAAAACCATTGACCTCCGGAAGGAAACGAGACGCCGCCGCAACGCACACAAACATCGGGGCATAAATTAAATAAAAGTGCTTCGCCCTGATAAATCCCGCCTTAAACGGCGACCCTGCGGAATGCTCCGCGATATGGGCAAATCCGTATCCGGTGACCATTGCAAAAATGGCGACGCAAGCGCCCATATATGCAATCAATGGGGAATTAGCGGGGAAACCCCAGTCAACGCTTTGAGATATAATACCCGTATTAAAAAGATGATGCGCAATCATCATCAAGATCGCCGCCCCTTTCAGGCTTTGGGTGTCCTCTTTTGAAAGCTTTGACAAATTACGGCACGTTAAAAACAGAACACTCAAAATTGAGGTCTTCGTCATTTTCTCGAAATTAATTGTTTGCCACGATTACTGTGCGACAATCGTCTCTCCTGATTTACAAAAGAATATACTTAACCGATTCACGTCAAATTAATTTGTTGGCATCGCAAAAATGCCCGAATCTCAAATTCGCCGGCGTGCAGGCGTTTAGAATATGAACAGGAAAACGCGGAGATTTTCTTCCGCGCGTTCCTTAAAGAATTATTGAATCACTTTCCACCTCTTCCCGAAGCGCATAAATAACGACAATCAGGTCCGAAATTTATAATAAAACGTATCCGTCATCCTTATATGAAATAAACGATACGTTTGAAACTCGCCGTAAGAATAAGCTCGCTCACCTGTATTTTATATCCCATAACGCATTTATCAGAACGCGGTTAGAGCGTTTTCAAATAACATTGAGAGATTCTCAAAACGATCCGATTTTTAACAGGAGGACGTGGAGGTCGCAGAGGAGGGTCCTCCACGCTCTCCGCGACCTCCCGGTCATTTTTTAATATCCACAAGCCGCGCAATGTCTTTGTGAAACGCTATAGAGTCTGGCAGTTACGATCCAATCAAAAGGTAATTCAAAATTGGAGCAACGGCATTTTCATGGTTAGGGACGCCTATGCGCCCGCTTATGCGTCCTCGCTCGCCGGCAAAAGCGCCGCGGCGTCGGCTTCCGGCAGCGCTTCCACTTTCGCGAGACGTTTGCCGATCATGCGGTGCCGGTCGCTCGCTTTGCCAATGACCTTGCTCGCGTCGTCGAGTTTTTCGTGAACTTTTTCCAAAAGTTCGCCGAATTGTCCGAACTGCGTTTTGACCGCGCCG
>JAVBUU010000113.1:0-8709 GCA_031555005.1 Opitutales bacterium
CTTCGCGACCGTCGCCTCGAACGGATAAAGATTCACGACCACGATGTCGATAAGCGCGATGTCGTTTTTGGCGGCCTCCGCCAAATGCTCGTGCGAATCGCGCCGGCAGAGCAGCCCGCCGTGGACTTTCGGGTGCAGCGTTTTGACGCGGCCTTCCATGATTTCCGGCGACCCGGTGTGCTCGCTCACATCCGTCACCGGCAGCCCGTTTTCGCGGAGGAGCTTCGACGTGCCGCCGGTGGACAACAGTGTGAAACCGTGATTGTTAACGAGCGCCGTCGCGAACGGCACGAGGCCGGTTTTATCGGAAACGGAAAGAAGCGCGAATTTTTTTGCCATAAAGGAATTTTGGGGAAGCCGTGCTTTTTTTAGCCGCCGGCACCGCAACGCAAGCAGGAAAATTCCGAAATATCGGCGCGCTCCGGCATATTTCCGCACCGAAAAATTAACCGCAAAGAACGCAGGGAACGCAAAAATTTCTTTTTCTTAAAACCGAGTTTAATTTTGTAATTACTTTTCAATTACAATTTTTTTGAATTGTCGCGCCGAGACACAACGCCTGCTTTGCGCTCTCTGCGTTCTTTGCGGCTAAGTTAAAAGGCTCGAAAATTTCCCGACGACAAGTCCGCCGACGCGCCGGAAATCCGGAAGCATCGCCGGAAGATCGCTCTTTAAAGATCGACCTTCCGCCTCCGACCGGCATCATCTTCCGTGATCTTATGCCCTTGTGTATTATCATAGGCGGCGCAAACGGCTCCGGCAAAACCACTTTCGCCCGAGAATACCTCCCGCTCGAAGGCGGCGTCCTGCGCTTTATCAACACCGACGAAATCGCGCGCGGCCTTTCGCCGTTCGCGCCGGAACTCGCCACGCGCGCCGCGGCCCGAATCGCCATCGAAGAGATGCGGCGCGTCGTTGCCGCGAAACAAAATTTCGCCATTGAAACGACGCTCTCCGGCCACACGCACGAGCTTTTCATCAAACGCTGGAAAAAAGCCGGCTATAAGATTGAACTCGCTTATTTAAAAATGGATGTGCCGGATTTGGCCGTGCAGCGCGTCGCGATGCGAAAAGCGCAGGGCGGCCATTCCGTGCCGGAGGAGGCGATTCGCCGGCGTATTTCCAGAAGCTGGAAAAATTTCAGCGAGATATACAAAAAGCTCGCCGACGCGTGGTGGGTCTTCGACGCCAGCACCCGAGAACTGCTTGACTCCAAGGAAAAGGGCAACAAATTTACGGGTTGGAAACTATGAAGAACGGAAAACCCCGTAAAATTCGCAGTAAACGAACCCGCCAAGTCTGTGCCGCCATGAAGCGCGCGCAAATTGCGGCGGCCAAGAAAGCCCTCGAATTCGGCCAATTGCTTTATGTGGCACGCGGGGGCGAGGTGGTCGGCGTCGATCCGCGCGTCATCCTGCGTCACGCCGGCGCCGCCGTGTGAGCGCAAAGAACGGGGTTTCGAAAAGTGCGCCGGGTGTTTGATGCGGCGTTGTTTTTTTAGCCGGGTTCCCGAGGGAACCAAAAGCGTGAATTTCTGTCGAAATGCGAATTATGCTGTCTCCTAAATTGCTGCCGGCTCTCTTGTTGCCGTTATTTTCCGTCGGGGTCTTTGCCGATGTTGTTCCTAATCCGCTGTTTTCCGACGGCGTTATTTTGCGTCGCGATACCGTCGTGCCGGTTTGGGGAACGGCAACGCGCGAGGGCGAAAAGGTTTCCGTCACGCTCGACGGCGCTTCGCCGGTGACGACGGTTGCCCGCAACGGAAAATGGCGGGTAGATTTACCGGCGACCGCCGGCGGGAAAAAGGCGCGCACGCTCACGATTGCCGGCGATAACGTCGTTGTCGTGAAAGATGTTTTGTTTGGCGAGGTTTGGATTTGCGCCGGCCAGTCGAACATGGAGATGAATTTTCTTGATCAGGGAAACAAGATTAACGTCGAAGGGCGCGAGATGCTGCCGGAGATCGCGAACATGCCGACGTTGCGCGTTTTTGACGTGCCGAACCTGCCGTCGCTCTCGCCGGTCGCCGGAAGTCCCGCCGGCAAATGGGTCGCCTCTACGCCGGAAACCGCGAAGAAATTTTCCGCCGTCGGATTTTTCTTTGCGCGCGATTTGAAAAAAAATCTCGGCGACGTGCCGGTCGGTTTAATCGAATGCGATTGGGGCAACACGATGGCGGAATCGTGGATGAGCCGCGCCGGATTGGAAAAAGTCCCCGGTATGCCGGCGCGTTTGGCGACGTTCGACAAGCTTTATGCCGAGGGTAAAACCTATTGCCCGGCGAATTGCGGCTGCAACAAATATGCCGCCGGCAATTTAAATTACCACACGCCGAGCGCGCTTTTCACCGGCATGGTCGAGCCCCTTATCCCGTTTGCATTCAGCGGGGTCATCTGGTATCAGGGCGAATCCAACGGCTACAATCCGAAGGTTGCGAAAGAATACGAAACGCTTTTCCCGGCGTTGATTTCCGACTGGCGCGCGCAGTGGGGGCGGGGCGATTTCCCGTTTTTATTCGTGCAAATCGCACCCTATGGTAACCAGCACCCGGAACTCCGCGAAGCCCAACGCCTCACGCTTGAAAAACTGCCGGCGACGGCGATGGTCGTCACGCTCGACATCGGCGATTTGCGGACGATTCACCCGCCGAAAAAGGCACCGGTCGGCGAACGCCTTGCGCTTGCCGCGCGGGCGACGGTTTACGGCGAAAAAATCGAGTATTCCGGGCCGTTGTTTGCCGGCGCGACATTTTTCGGCAACAAAGCGACCGTGCGTTTTACGCATGTCGGCGACGGACTGGAACTGCGTCCCGCGCCGGACGCGCCGAAAGTGCGGGTGTTCGAACTCGCCGGTGCCGACGGGAAATTTTTCCCCGCCGAAGCGACGATTGCCGGCGACACGCTTGAACTGACCGCCGCCGGCGTCGGCGCGCCGTTTGCCGTGCGCTATGGGTGGAGCAACACGCCGGCCGCGGTTTTGTTTAACAAAAACGGGCTGCCGGCGTCGCCGTTTGCCGGCAAAAAGGCCGAATAGCGCGGGTAATCGCCGGCGATCATTCTTCGGTTCGAATGCCGGAATATGAAAAAAGGCAGGCGTGAAGCCTGCCTTTTTTTAGCAAAAAAGTCGCCGCAGGATTATTTTGCCTTGGCGGTGTAGCCGCGAACGAATCCCACGCTTTGCGCGATTTCCGGAACGGACTTGTCCCAGTTGGATTCAAACTCGATGGAGACGTTTCCGACAAAATTTTGCCGTTTCAATTCATCGAAAATTGCGGGAAAATTCAACACCCCGGCGCCGAACGCCTTGCAAGTTGAATGGCTGCCGAGCACTTCACGATCTTTGGCGTGAATGCTCACGATACGGCCTTCGAGAATTTTAAATCCTTCGACGGCATCCGTTCTGTCCGTTGCCCAGTGCCCGATATCCGCCGCCGCGCCGATGCGCGAATCGCGATCTTTCACCAGGTCGCGAATGTATGCCGGGTTCCAAAGGTTGTATTTATCACGTTTTGCGTGGTTGTGAAATCCGACGCGAATGTCGTATTCCTTTACGAGTTTCTCGATGGTGTCGATGCTGCCGGTTGCCTCGGTCGTGATTGCGTAAAGGTCGAGTTTTTTGGCAAAATCAAAAATCTTTCGCGCCTGCGCTTCGTCCTTCGGAATGTGAACTACGCCGAAGTTGACCGCACGCACGCCGCATTTTTCGAGCTTTGCTTTCAATGCGTTGACTTGCGCCTCAGTCATGTCGGGGCCCAGTTTGGTTTTGTCTTCTTTTGAAAACGGTTGCCCCGGGTAAAGCTCGATTATTTTTCCGCCGGCTTCGGCGGTCTTTTCGATTGCTTCCGAAACGGTGTAAAGTTTGAACGACCAGGATTGGCACCCGATGGCGACGCCGCCGATTTTCGCGGAATCCGGAATCGGGGTCGCAAGCGCTCCGAGCGACGCGATGAACGAAGCCGCCAGTGCGGCCGGAAGAAGAGATTTTTTCAGAAACATGGTGTTCTGAAAAACAACAAGGTCCGTGTGCGGTTCCAAAGAAAAATTCTCCGGCAACCGGACTAAAAAGGTGGCAGGAGAGGCGAGACTCGAACTCGCGACCAACGGTTTAGAAAACCGCTGCTCTATCCGCTGAGCTACTCTCCCATTCGAAAAATAAACGGTCGCGCGGAAGCGATGTTTCGGGAAACGCAATGTTACGGATTTCGACAGAAAATCACTTTCCCGAAGTAATCCCGCCGCGCGGCGTCTTTCCCTTCCGATGCAATCATTGGAGGGAAAGCGTCTTTCTTTTTCAATCCCGAAAATGTAATTGTTTTTCGAATACGGATAAAATTTTTCCGTAATTGAAATTTGAATACAGAAATCGTCGCCGGAAATGGCGGACGCGCTTTATCGCATTTTGTTTTCCGTTGACGCAAAACCGCTTTCCGAAAAGGCGGCCGAAATTACTCAGAATTTACTTAAACGGTTAAACATGCGCATTTCCCCTTGCCAACTCTCCGCGGGAAAACGATATTGTCGAAACTCGTTCACAATCTCGATCCTTGATAAAATGTCTTCTGCTCAAAACGAAACCGTTGAAAAAACCGTGGATTCCGGCGCATTGCCCAAAAAGCCCATTATCTGGGAATGATCTTTGCTTTCGCAACCTGATTTGTTACATTAAGTTGCGTTGAGTGTTGGCTCCGGCCGGCCGAGCCGGCAAGGAGGCGGGAAAGGTTTTTGAACATAACCGCCGTATTTTTATACGGAAGCCATGCGAATACGGCGCGCTTTCGCCGTAAAAAATTCTTTTCGGAGCCGAACCGGAAAAAGCAGGCAGGGCTCTTTCTCTCGCGAGGCGCGGCCGGCGCGCCGGGACGTTCCCGAATGCGAGAAGGCGTTTTCCGCCTTGGCTTTTCGCAATATGCCGGCAACGTCGAAGCTCTCGTTTCGAGCTTTTCGCCATGGCAATTGACGACATTTCGAATGATGTGCGTCCGGCGCATTTTCGTCCCAAAATTTTGGAATGCCTGAAGGGCTATTCGCCGCGGCGTTTTTACAAAGACGCCATGGCCGGTGTTGCGGTCGGGGTCGTTGCGCTGTCGCTTTGCATAGGACTCGGCGCGGCGTCCGGCATGACGCCGCAGGCGGGGCTTTTTGCCGGTGTTGTCGGCGGGTTTATTATCTCGGCGCTCGGCGGTTCGCGCGTGCAAATCGGCGGGCCGGCGGGCGCGTTTGTCGGATTGCTTGCCTTGATGTCCGCCAAATACGGCCCCTCAAATGTGTTGATTTGCACGATGATTGCCGGGGTGATTTTATTTTTGATGGGGCTGTTTCGCGTGGGCACGTTTATCCGGTTTGTGCCGCAACCGGTCACGGCGGGGTTTACGTGCGGCATTGCGATTACGATTTTCATGACGCAGATCCGGCCGTTTTTCGGGTTTCGAATCGAACACGAACCGGCGGAGTTTTTGCCGAAGGTTGCGGCGTTGTTTCAGGCGCTGCCGACACTGAGTTGGGCTGCGTTGGTCTTGGGCGTTTTTTCTTTTGTTTTACAAATGCAATGGCCGGCGCGGTTCGCGCGTTATGTGCCGAGTTCGATTGTTGTCGTGATTGCCGGCGCGCTTGTCGCGGCATTTACGGAGATCCCGTGGTGGAACGGCGCGTTGCGTCTGAATCTCGAAACTATCGGAAATGTCTTCGGCGAGATTCCGCGCGGTTTACCGGCATTCGCGCCGCCGGCTTTCGAGTGGGGGATGCTGAACAACTTGATCGCGCCGGGGTTCACGATCGCGTTGCTGTGTGCCATCGAGTCGCTGCTTTCGGCGGTTGTGGCAGACGGATTGATCGACGACCGGCACGATTCAAATCAGGAATTGATGGCACAAGGGGTGGCGAATTTTGTGTCGCCGTTGTTCGGCGGTTTGCCGGTGACGGGAGTCATCGCGCGCACGGCGACAAGCATTCGCGCGGGCGCTTCGACGCCGGTGGCGGGCATGGTTCATTCCGGTTTTCTTTTACTGGTGTTGCTCGTTGCGGCGCCGTTGGCAAAATTCATTCCGCTCGTTTCGCTCGCCGTGGTGCTGATGCTTGTTGCGATTCGTATGGGGGAATGGGGCGAATTTTTCCGGTTGCGCAAGCGCACGCTCGGCGACGCGGCGGTATTTTTGACGACTTTTGGGCTGACTGTTTTTTTTGATCTGACGGTGGCGGTGATGGTCGGTATGCTGCTTGCCGCGTTTTTGTTCGTGAAACGCGTGGCGGACACGACGCTCGTCAATGAGATGTCCGGCGACGTCGTGAATCGCGAACACGAGGCGCTGTCCGTTCCGCCCGGTGTCGTGGTTTATCGTGTCTTCGGGGCGCTGTTGTTCGGCGCGGCGGACCGGCTTGATGCGGTTTTCCGGCGGCGGTTGCGCGACACGGAGGTTGTGATTTTGCACATGGCGGCGGTGTCTGCGATGGATGCCACGGCGTTGGATCGGCTGGAGAATTTGTTCTCGAAGCTGAAAAAGCACAAGCGCCGGCTGATTCTCTGCGGTGCGCATTCGCAGGCCTACGAGATGATGGCGCGCGACGATTTTTTGGATTTAATCGGGCACGAAAACGTGACGTCCGACTTGCCGACGGCGATTGCGCGCGCAAAAGAATTATTGGCGGAGGCAAAGGCGGCTCCGGCGGAAACGCCGGAGGAGTAATCGCCGCGAAAAGTCCGACGCCGGCGGCGCGCTTCGGTTTATCGTAAAAACAGCAATTCCTGATAAGACGGCAGCGGCCACAGATCGTCGGCGACGATTTCTTCCAAATCATCGGCAATCGCACGCGCTTTTTCCATCGCCGGCAGCATTTCTTCGCAGGCGTAACGGGCGCGCGCAGGCACGTCGCCGGTCATTTTGTTGCGCGTGTTTTCAAGCACGTTGAGCGCTTCGACAAATTCCGTTTGCAGTGCGGCGACGCGTTCGAGCACGCCGCTTTTGGGCGGTTTGATGCCGGCGTCCGCCGCGCTTGTGCGCGACATCGCCAGTTCCGAAATGTAGCGCGCCACGGCCGGATAAATTTGCGTGCGTCCGATTTCGAGCATCAGCTTCGATTCCGTGCGAATCGCGTTTACGTAGCTTTCGAACGTGAGTTCTTCGCGCGCTTCGAGTTCGTATTTGGTTAAAACTTTTTGGCGTTCGAATGCGTCGAGCGTCGTTTTCGCGGTAAGTTCCGGCAGCGCTTCCGGCGTCGTGCGGAGATTTTTCAGGCCGCGTTTTTTCGCTTCGTCCTGCCAGGCTTTGGCGTAACCGTTGCCGTTGAAAATAATTTTGTAATGCTCGTTGATGATTTCTTTCAGGAGCTTTTGCAGCGCGTCGTTGAACTTCTTTGCATCGCCGCCGGCGGATTTTTCCAGGCGATCCGCGATGTATTCCAGCGAGTCGGCGACGATCGTGTTTAACATGTAGAGCGGGCCGGCGATGGAGCAATTTGACCCGACGGAGCGGAATTCGAATTTGTTTCCGGTGAAGGCAAAGGGCGAGGTGCGGTTGCGGTCGCCGGTGTCGCGCGCGAAGGACGGCAGTGTGTCTACGCCGACGTGCATCATCTCGGATTTGCGCGAGCCGGCGGCGTTGCCGGAAAGCCGGATTTGTTCGAAAATGTCGGCGAGTTGCATGCCGAGGTAAACGGACATGATCGCCGGCGGCGCTTCGTTAGCGCCGAGGCGGTGGTCGTTGCCGGCGCTTGCGACGAACGCGCGCAGCAGGCCTTGGTGGATGCTGACGGCGCGCAGGACTGCGGTCGCGAATGTGATGAATTGCGCGTTGTCGTGCGGGTTATCGCCGGGTTCGAGAAGGTTGCCGACCTTGGCGTTGCCGAGCGAAAAGTTGACGTGCTTGCCGGAGCCGTTCACGCCGGCGAAGGGTTTTTCCGCCATCAGGCAGACGAAGCCGTGCTTGCGCGCGGTTTTTTTCAAAATCGTCATCGTCAACTGTTGGTGGTCGTGGGCGACGTTCGCGGTTTCGAAAATGGGCGCGACTTCGAATTGCGCCGGCGCGACTTCGTTGTGGCGCGTCTTAATCGGGATGCCGACCTTGAAACACTCGCGTTCGACTTCCATCATGTAGGCGAGGACGCGCTCCGGAATCGTGCCGTAATATTGGTCTTCAAATTCCTGTCCGCGCGCCGGCCGCGCGCCGTAGAGCGTGCGTCCGCAGGTGTAAAGATCCGGTCGCAAATGGAACAACCGGTGATCGACGAGAAAATATTCTTGCTCGGGGCCGGCGGTCGCCGCGACGAAGCCGGGATTTTCATGACCGAACAATTTCAACACGCGTTGCGCTTGCCGGTTGAGCGCGTGCATCGAGCGCAGGAGCGGCGTTTTTTTGTCGAGCGCGTCGCCGGTCCACGACACGAACGCCGTCGGGATGCAGAGCGTGGCTCCGTTGACGTTTTCCATGATATACGCCGGCGAAGTGACGTCCCAAACCGTGTAGCCGCGCGCCTCAAACGTCGCCCGGATGCCGCCGTGCGGAAACGACGACGCGTCGCTTTCGCCTTGGATGAGCGCCTTGCCGGAGAATGTGGCGATCATTTTATTGGTGCCGGAAACGGGTTCGTAAAAACTGTCGTGTTTCTCGGCGGTGAGCCCGTTGAGCGGATAGAAAACGTGCGCGTAGTGCGTGGCGCCGTGTTCGAGCGCCCATTCTTTCATGGAGAGCGCGACCATTTCGGCGACGGCGCTGTCCAT
>JAVBUU010000177.1:0-9656 GCA_031555005.1 Opitutales bacterium
GTAGCATTTCGCCGTCACGTCTTTGCCGGTGGAACCGAGCGTTTCGCGCGCAATCACCTTCGCGCCGACGGCGGCTTGAATCGGCACTTTGAAGAGTTGCCGGGGCAATAAATCTTTCAGGCGTTCGCAAATCGCGCGGCCTCGCACGTCGGCTTTTGCGCGGTGAACAATGCTCGAAAATGCGTCCACCGGTTCCTCTTGCACGAGGATGTCCATTTTCACCAAGTCCGACGTGACATAGTCGCCGAGTTCGTAGTCGAGCGAGCCGTAGCCGCGCGAAATGGATTTCAGGCGGTCATTGAAATCGACCAGGATTTCGTTCAGCGGGAGCGTGCAGGTGAGCATGACGCGGTCGCCGTCGATCGTGTCGGTGTGGTCGCAGAGGCCGCGTTTTTCCATGACGAGCGCCAAGATGTCGCCGATGCACCAGCTTGGGATGTGGATGTGCGCTTTGATTGTCGGCTCTTCGATGTGCTCGATGGTTGAAGGATCCGGCATGAACGAGGGGTTGTCGATGAGCGCCATTTTCCCGTCGAGCGTGAAGACTTTGTATACAACGGACGGATACGTCGAGATGATGTCCAAGTCGTATTCGCGGCGCAGTCGCTCTTGGATGATTTCCATGTGCAGGAGGCCGAGAAATCCGCACCGGAAGCCGAATCCGAGCGCGACGGAGGTTTCGGAAGTGTAGGAGAGTGCGGCGTCGTTGATCGCCAGTTTCGCGAGCGAGTTTTTTAGTTTTTCGTAATCGGCGGTGTCGATCGGATAAATGCCGGAGAACACCATCGGGCGCACTTCTTTGAAGCCCGGCACGGGTTCCGGCGACGGTGTCGCGGAGTGCGTGATCGTGTCGCCGATTTTTACTTCGGACACTTCGCGCACGTTAATCACGATGTAGCCGACGCTGCCGGCTTCGAGCACGTCGGTCGTTTTCATGCGCGGCGAGAAGACGCCGACTTCTTTGACGACGCTTTTGCTGCCGGTGGCCATGAGCTGAATCGCGTCGCCGGGTTTGAAGCTGCCGGAAAACACGCGCACATAGGCGATGACGCCTTTGTAGGTGTCGAACAAGCTGTCGAAAATGAGCGCGCGCGGTTGCGGGTAATCCGCGAGGCGCGGCGGCGAGACGCGGGCGATGACGGCTTCCAGGATTTCTTCGATGCCGATGCCGGACTTGCCGGAAGCGAGCACGGCGTCGTCCGCCGGAATCGCCAAGACTTCTTCGACTTGCCGGCGCGCTTCGTCGGGGTGCGCGCTCGGGAGGTCGATTTTGTTAATCACCGGAATGATATCGAGATTCTGCTGCATCGCCAGCGTGGCGTTGGCGACGGTTTGCGCCTCGACGCCTTGCGACGCGTCGATGAGTAAGCATGCGCCTTCGCACGCGGCGAGCGAGCGCGAGACTTCGTAGGAAAAATCGACGTGCCCCGGCGTGTCGATGAGATTGAACGTGTATTCTTGGCCGTCTTTGGCGCGGTAGAGCATTGTCACCGGATGGCACTTAATCGTGATTCCCTTTTCGCGTTCGAGATCCATCGCGTCGAGGAGCTGCTCCTTCATCTGACGTTTTTCGATGGTTTTCGTGTGTTCGAGGAGCCGGTCGGACAACGTGGTTTTGCCGTGGTCTACGTGCGCGATAATGCAGAAATTGCGAATTTTGGAAAGGTCACTCATTGCGTTGCCGGAAGCGGAAAGAAAAAGAAGCGGGTGCGTTTAAAGAGAAAAGGGCGTAACGCAATCATTCTCGGTTGCTCGGTCGAGGCGCAAAAAAACTGCCGGCGTTAATGCCGGCGGGTTTTTGTTTTTTGCGCAACCGGGAACGGGCGTGTTACGCCGGCGTCTTCCGGTTTTTACCGTTTCGCCTTCGCGATTTTTTTCAAAAGAATCCGTGAGTTGCGTCCTGCGGCGCGCGATTCGGCCGCACGCGTTGCCGGTAAATCAGATGCGGTGCCGTCCTCGAATTTGCACACGCTTTTGAAGAAACCGTAGCTTTGCGTCGTCAGCGCGAAAAGTTTTTTGGCCCCGAGTTCGCCGGCTTTCAGCGCGGCGTATTCGACGAGTTTTTTGCCGACGCCGCGATCTTGGTAAAACGGCTGCACGTAAACCGAGCCGACTTCCATGGCGCGGCAGCCGGCGTATTTGCGCAGGCACGCGCAACCGATCACGCTTTCGTCGATTTCGTAAACGAAATATTCGTCGATGTGCTGCTCGATGTATTGCCGGGTGCGTTGCACGAGCATTTGATTTTTTACGCCGAGCTTTGTGATGTTGTGGATGACTTGGGCGTCCTTTTTGCGAGCCGGGCGGATTTGCTCGTATTCGTTGGCGTGAATCATCGTGCCGAGGCCGACTTTGTCGAAAATTTCGATGAGCAGGCCGCCGAGCGTGCGCCCGTCGAGGATGTGGGCGCGCGAGGTGCCGTTTTCGAGCGCGCGAATCGCGCACACGGCTTTGCTGCGGAGGCGTTCTTCGATGATGCCGGCGCGTTTTTGCGGGAGCAGTTTCGAGAGCGCTTTCAGCGGAATGTTGACGGTGACGTTGCCGTTGATGACGAGGCCGGGGAAGGGCGTGAGGTAAATCAATTTTGACGCGCCGAGCGCGACGGCGATTTCGGCTGCGAGCAGGTCGCTGTTGACGCGCAGGGATTTTCCGTCGCGATTGCTCAGAATCGGCGTGACGAGCGGAACGACGTCCATCGCCAAAAGGTTTTTCAGCCCCGGCGCATCGATTTTATCGACTTTGCCGGTGAAGAGTTGGTCGCGACCGTTGATGATGCCGAGTTCGGTGGCGCGCACGAAATTCGTAACGGCGGTTTTGATGCCGGCGTGCGAAAGCGCTTCGATGATTGTTTGCGCGACGATGCCGGAGGCTTCGCGCGCGAGCGACATCGCCGGCGCGTCCGTCGGGCCTTCGCCGTAGGCGTCGCCGATTTTAATGCCTTGGCGGGCGGCTGCGTCGCGCAGTTGTTTGCCGATGCCGTGAACGAGAACGACCTTGATGTTCAGGCTGCGCAAGACGGCGATGTCGGTAATCGTGTTGGCGAAATTTTCGTGTTCGACGATGCTGCCGTCGATCGCGATCACGAAGATGTGGTCGCGGAACATCGGGACGTATTTTAAAATGCCGCGAAGATCGGTCGGCTTCAATCCGGCGTCGCGCTCTTTGTTTTGCATGATGCGGGAATTAAGCGGGTTTTTGCCGGCGGCGAGATTTGTTTTCGGCGCGGAGGAATTCGACGAGTTCCGACAATCCTTTTTCCGGCGAAACGACCGGCGCGTAGCCGAGTTCTTTTTTCGCGGCGGAAATGTCGAACCAGTGATCTTTTGCCAATTCCACGGCGGCGAAGCGCGTCATCGGCGGTTCGCCGGCGAGCCGCAAGATTTTCCAAAAGAATTCCGCGCCGGCGCCGGCAAACTTTGCCGTGCCCAAGCCGACGTGCCGCGTCACCGGCGGGATGCCGAGTGTTTTCAGCAAATCGTTTATCCAATCCCACAGCGCGACCGGCGAATCGTCAGAGAGGAAAAACGCCTTGCCGGCGACGGCGTCGAGCCGGTCAAACGCGCACAGGTGCGCGTGCGCGGCGTTCTCGACATGCGTTAAATCCACGCGGTTTTTGCCGTCGCCGACGATGCGCAGTTTGCCGGCGCGCGCGCGGGCGACGACGCGCGGCACGAGATGGTTGTCGCCGGCACCCCAAATCAGGTGCGGCCGGAGCGCGACGGTTTTCAGGTTTTTGTCGTTTGCCGCGAGCACGCGGCGCTCGGCCTCGGCCTTCGTCACCGGATAGGCGCACGGACATTTGCCGGTGAGCGGCAACGATTCGTTTGCGCCGGCAAGCGGCAGTCCGTTGTAAACGACGCTGGGCGTGCTTGTGTAGATCAATTGCCGGACGCCGGCGGAGCGGCAGGCATCGAGCACGTTTTGCGTGCCGGTCACGTTGGCTTGGAAAAATTCGTCGTATTTGCCCCAAATGCCGGCTTTCGCCGCGACGTGAAAAACGGCATCGACGCCGGCGCACGCTTCGCGCACGGCAGCGGCGTCGCCCAAGTCGCCCCGTCGGCAATCGACGCCGCCGGCGGCCAAATCCGGATATTCCGAACGTGCCAAAATACGGACCTCGCAACCGCGCCCGCGCAACCGGCGCACAATCGCCCGCCCGAGAAATCCGCCGCCGCCGGTGACAAGTGCTTTCATGAAATCGTAAACAAGATTGGTATTTTCGTTTTTAGCCGTATGTTCCCGGTCTTCCCGCAAACCCCAAGTTTTTTTATTATGAAAACCGTCACGCTTTCGTTGTTTTTCACGTTTTTTTCCGCATTCTCCGTGTTTGCCGGTCCGACGTCGCTCACCGGCAACCAGACCGAGGACGTCGTGACGATTACGCGAAATCCGCAAGTCGCGCTCAAAGGCACCTACAAAGTGCCGGACGGAAAAAAACTCGTTTTTGAAGCGGGCGCGCAACTCGCCGCCGACCGCGCTTCAAAAATCGTCATCGCCGGCGAACTGGTGATTTCCGGTAACGAAAAAATACCGGTGCTTTTCCGCGGGCGCGCCTGGGACGGCATAATCGTTGAGGAAACCGGCAAAGCCGACATTAACGGACTGCAAATCACCGGAACAAGCATCGCGCTCGAAATGAGCGGGAAAATGAGCGCGTTGAAAAATTCCGTTTTTTTTAAAAACACCTGCGGCGTTTTGCTCCAAGGCAAGGACAGCTCGGAAATCGACAACGTGCTTTTTCTGCAAAACGACGAATACGGAATCATGATTTCCGAGCAGGGCGCGACGTTTAAGAATTGTTCCTTCTTGAAAAACAAAGGCTACGGAGTGCAAATCTACCAAGCGTCGCCGGCGTTTGAGCGCGTTTATTTTTCCGACAACGGCAAGGCCGGCCTTTTCGCGATGGAGGCGGGCACCTCCGGCAAACAATGTCATTTTGACGAAAAGGGAATCGCGCTCGAATCCAAGGTGTCGGAAGGCGAGCTGAAATTCCATGAATGCTTCTGGGGCCCTCGGGCGACGGCGCAAATGCAATCCAAGGGCGCCGGAATCGGATTGAAGCACGTCAAAGACGGAAATAACGGCGGTGGGCAGGCAAAGGCCGATAAAAAGGACTTTTTGAAAACGCCGCCGAAGCAGTGCGGCGCAACGGTAACGAGCAAAATTTAACCGGATCGGACAGGATACTCCTTCGCTTGCGGCGTGCTTGCCCCGGATAATTGATGTTTGTCTCGGCGACACTGAAAGTGTCGCATAATCGAATTCCGGCGGCGTTGCGGCACGCTTTCAACGTGCCGTTTTTTTCCGCTGACCCGGGAGGTCGTCCTCCGCTCCTATAGTGTTTTCGAACAAAATTGATAGGTTGGCAAAACGATTCAATTTTTAACAGGAGGACGCGGAGGTCGCAGAGGATATTTCTCCACGCTCTCCGCGACCTCCCGGTCATGTGTTTTTAAAAAGCGGCAAACCTCGCAATATCTTTGTGAAACGCCACAATCCCGGTCTTGCGGGAGCAATATCTTCCAATTTTCTTGTCCGTGTCTTTGTGAAACGCTTTATCTTGCGGCTCTTTTGCCGGAAGCCGGTCTGCGTGACCGACTATAGCTCAACTGAAAACGCGCCGGGGGATGTAAAGCTTGTTTTTGTTTAACGAGCCGGCTCGGCGTTCGCTGCGGCGTAACTCGGCGGCAAGTTAATCGGTAGTGCGTTTTGCGGGTCAAAAAGGTTAATTTTTTAGCCTGATTGTTTAGGTTAAATGCCTTTGCGGCAGCGCCCCGAGCGATAACTTTGCAGGAGTTCCGACAGAATTTTTATCGCCCCTTCTCCATGAAATTTAAAACTCTCCTTCTAATTGCCGCTTCATTGCCGGTTTTTGCAATCACTGTAATGGCGGCGACGCCGGTGTGGGACGGCGGCGGTGCCGACAATAATTGGAGCACGGATGCCAATTGGGACACGGTTGCGCCGGTGAACGGGGACGGGGTTAATTTTTCCGGTACCGTGAAAACGACGAGTTTTAACGATATTGCGAATCTTGCGCTCAACGGGGTTTTCTTTTCGGGGACATCCAATTTCACGACCGGCGGCAATGCGCTTTCCCTTACGGGGCACATTTCAAACAATTCCACCGGGCTCGTAACAATTAATAACGACATTACGACGACGACCGGTCTTCAGCTCGCAACCAATGCCGGCGATATCACGCTGACCGGAGCGGTCGGCGGAGCATATATCGGCAAATATGCGGCGCATAAATTGATGCTTACCGGTAATGTCACTCTGAATCGGATGGATATCGGGGCATATGCTCATGACACCGGTATTGTGGAGTTGTCGGGAAACTGGACACGGGGCTCGGCGGGCGGTGTTGCACTCTTTATCGGCGCACAAGCGCAAAACGGGACCGGTCGGCTGGATATCACCGGCGGAACGCAAGATTTTAATACGGGAACGTTTTATATCGGAACAATTGCCGGGAACGAAACCGCGAACGGCGGCACGGGGACGTTGAATATTACCGGCGGGACGCAGAATAATATCGGGCTGGTTTATGTCGGCATGGCGGATAAGGCGACCGGCACGTTGAATATTACCGCGGGAGCGCAAGATTTCAGAGCAGCGGTCAATATCGGCACGGGAGCGGGCAGCACGGGGACGATGAATATTTCCGGCGGCACGCAGAATTTCAACGAGCAGTCGATTAATATCGGCACGGGAGCCGGCGGTGTCGGGACGTTGAATATTACCGGCGGGACGGCAACCGGCGCAAAGGTTGCGCTTGTCGGCGGAAGCGGCGGCACCGGAAGCATATCGGTTTCCGGCGGCTCGTTGACCTTCAGCGGCACGGACAATTATAACTATGCGCCCTTAATTGGGGACTCCGGCGGGACCGGTACGTTAAGTGTTTCAGGAACCGGTGTCGTAACTACCGAAAATATTACGTTGGCCTCTCGTGGTGCTGGTAACAACGGGACGATAGACGTGTCCGGCAACGGCACGCTTAACTTGGACGGACGTATCCTTGCCGGCGCGAACGACACGACTAACACTGCCACTATCAATTTAAGAGAGAACGGAACCATTAAGTTCGGCTCCTCAACGGCAAACGAACTTTACATCGGAGCGGGGACCGTCACGGTCAATCTGGACGGCGGAACACTTTGGGCGAGACAGATTTCTACCGGAGCGTCTACTGCCGGGCAATCAATGATCAACTTCAACGGCACAACGATTAAGGCGACAGCCAATAATGCCGATTTTATAACCTCCGGGAATACGGCACTTGTATTAAAAAGCGGCGGGGTGACTTTTGACACAAACGGGTTCGATATTTCTTTTTCTCGGAGTATCAAGCAAGCGGACGGGGAAACAGCGAATGTCGTAAAAAAAGGAGCAGGCACGCTTGGATTGAACGCCCAATACAGCGGCACGACAACCGTAGAAGAAGGCACGCTGAAGTTCATGCGTAACGACACGTTTGGAGAAGCGACAAGCGCTTCGGCCGGTGCCGTGACAGTCAAGTCCGGAGCGATGTTGACGAATGCGAACACTTTTACCACAATCCCGACTTTGGTTTTGGAAAACGCCACGCTTAGAACGACCGGCGGTGCGAGCGAAACTTATCAGGCCTTTAAACTCAATGGAACCGTGACGGCGACCGGTAATTCCGTTATTGACAGCAATACGACATCTAACGGGTTTAACCAGATTCACCTCGGAGGTAATGCGGTCGGCTCGCAAACCACCTTCAATGTAGTCAATGCCTCTGATACGCTCACCGTTTCGGCGGTATTGCGTAACGGGACCACCGGATCTGAAATACAAACCGGCCTGATTAAAACCGGTGCCGGCACGCTCATTTTGAATTCTGAAAATACCTACACCGGCGATACGACAATCGAAGCCGGCACGCTCAGCCTCGGCGCAGGCGCAGTGATCGCGTCGAGCAACGTTGTCGTCACCGGCGGGATGTTGAACGGCCTCGGCGTGATTGCCGGCGATATCGTCGTCCGCAACGGCGGGGCGTTGTCGGCCGGTTCGTTGCAGGGCGGTGCGGGGGCATTGTCTTTGGACGGCGGCGACGTGACCTTGGAGGCCGGCGCGAAATTCGTTGTTCAAGTTTCAGAGGGAGCCGCGGGGACGTTGCTTATGGACGGCGGCACGCTTACGCTTGCATCGGGTGCCCTCGTTATCAAGAGCGACGGCTCAATTGACGTCGGCGATACGCTCACGATCATAGAGGGCTATTTCTCCCTCGTAAATGATTTCGGTTCGGATGTCGTCGTCGACGACACGGGAATGGAGTATCAAATCGATTACGACGACGACTACGGGCGTATCACCTTGACCGCGCTCGGGCAGATTCCCGAACCGTCAACCTATGCGTTTATCGGGGTCGGCGCTGCGTTGGCGTTTGCGCTTGTCTCTCGTCGGCGCAAAATAAAATAAGCCGTTTTGGCCGAAAAAACATTTAACCGGGCTTGTTACTCAGGCGCATCCTCGTCCCATAAGCGGATTGTGCGCCGGATCTCTTAAATGAAGAAGCTGTTTGCAAAATTCTCCTGGTATGAGCCGTTACAGCAACTGGCCAATTTCTTGGAATTTACGGTCACTCACGCGATTCAGATACGTTACGACAACGAATATTCGTATCACAACAGCTGTCCGCAAAGTCGGTTGATTTTTGTCGAAAGCGTCGTCGGCGATTCCGGCGGTTGCATTGAAGTGCTCTCCGGCGGAAAGGTTTCCGAAGTTTTCCCGCTTCACGCGAACACGCTCCTCTTTCTCCCGCCGAATCTGGATCTTGTGTTTCGTTACAAACAGGGGCTCTCGTGCACCGGCATTCACTTCAACCTCAATCTGATTCCCGGGGTCGATATTTTTGAAACACAAACCGCCGTTCAAGTCATCCCGTTCAATGATACGGACGCGTTGGCGCGTCTGAATTTCGCGATTTGGAGCAAGGATCGCATTCCGGACCTTTTGTGGACGAAGGGATTTTTACTTTCCGTCGCGTCGCAGTTCGTAGAAAACGAAAAAATCGAATCGCACCTGGGAGCAATGCGATTTGCTCAAAAGTATTCCTCGATAATCAAATATATCGATTCCAATATCCGCATTAATGTCGAGCCGAGGCAAATTGCCGGGCAATACAATCTGACTTACGAGAGCTTTAAGCGAAATTTCAAACGCGACGCCGGCATTACGCTCCATGCTTGGATCGCGAGGCGCGTCGCGAGGGTCGCCTCGCGTGCGCTTGCCGAAACCGATGAACCGCTTAAAAGCATCGCGGCACGGCTCGGGTTTTCGAGTCCTATTTACTTTAACAGGTTTATAAAAAAGCAGTTAAAACTTTCGCCGAAGCAATACCGGGAGCGGCAAGTTGCGTTGAAGGCGCTTTCGCTCAGCGCGTCAAACAGTGCAAATTCGCCATCGAAATCCCGGACAACATCGCGCCGGTAATGCCCAAAAATCCTTGGTCGGTGCCGCACACGAAAAGATTTTCCAAATGCGTTCGACCGTCGCGCGCCTTCGCCGGCGCGCCGTAAATCGCGCCGCCGAGTTTGCCGGTAAAATGCTCCACCGTGCCGGGCGTAAACATGTCGCGCGCTTGTATTGATTTTTTGAATACGTCGTCCGGCACCGGCGGTAAATGC
>JAVBUU010000054.1:0-5523 GCA_031555005.1 Opitutales bacterium
TTTCGCCGGGGACAAAAAGTTTTTCGACGAGGAATTGTTCGCGGACTTCTGCCGGCGTGAGTTTTTCGAATTCCGCCGGCGAGGGCGGGAATGTGATGGGTTGTTGTTCTGCGATCATGAGTTGGTGAGGAACGTTGGAGAAAGACTTTGGTTCGTGCCGCGGAATCTCGACAGTTTCTACGCTCCCCGCAATGCGCGTTGCGCATGTATGGATTCAACAGTTGAATCAGGCGAGGCGGCGTTTTCCTTGGGGATTCGGGGCCTTTTGCGCTTTAGTCCGGTTTTTTCAATTATTGAGTTGCGCGCGTTTGCATTTGTTGCGCCGGCGCAAATTTCTTGCCGGCGTCTTTCATTCACGCTTTGTTACGCGGTTTCGTTACAAAAGAACCCCGACACAATTACGGAAGCGTTATGAGCAAGAAAAAAGCAAACACGACAAAACCCGCAACCACCGCCGGCAAGAAATCCGCCGGCAAGATTGTCGCGGAACCCATGCGCGGAAGCGACGTTGTGGTTCGTTGCCTTGAACTTCTCGGCGTCGATACCGTGTTTTCTTATCCGGGCGGGAGTTTGCTGGAGATTTCCCAAGCGTTCACGCGGACAAAGAAAATCCGTTCGGTTTTGCCGCGGCACGAGCAGGGCGGCGGTTTTATGGCGCACGGTTATGCACGGGCGACCGGCAAACCCGGCGTTTGTTTGGCGACCTCCGGTCCCGGCGCGACGAATCTTGTCACGCCGATTGCCGACGCATTCATGGACAGCATTCCGCTCGTTGCGATCACCGGCCAGGTTTTTCAGCAATTCATCGGCAAGCAGGCTTTTCAAGAATCGGACTTTTTCGGCATCACGCTTCCGATTGTTAAACACAGCTTTTTAGTCTTAAAGGCGGAGGATCTTCCTGCCACCATTTTCAAGGCGTTTAAAGTCGCCACCTCCGGCCGGCCGGGGCCGGTTGTCGTCGATATCCCGAAAGACATTCAGCAAGCGGTGTTCGTGCCGGAATTCCCGGCGAGTCTCGACGCCGTGGATATTCCCGGTTTGCCGGAATTGCCGCGTGCGAGCGACGACGAGTTGCGTGCCGTTTTGCGCGCGCTCGAGAAATCCGAAAGGCCGGTGCTTTACGTCGGCGGCGGCGTCGTCTCCGGCGGCGCGACCGAGCTTATTCGCGAATTTGCGAAAATCACCGGCGTGCCGGTGGCCTCGACGCTCATGGGGTTGGGCGTTTTTGATCCGGCAAGCCCGCAAAGTCTTTATTGGTTCGGTATGCACGGCACCGTCGCCGGCAATTGGGCCGTGTATCAAAGCGATCTGTTGATCGCGGCCGGCGTGCGTTTTGACGACCGAATCACGGGCGTCATCGACAAATTTGCGCCGAACGCGCACATCGTTCACATCGATCTTGACCGTTCGGAGCACCATAAAAACAAGCACGTGCACCTGCCGATTGAGTCCGACGTGAAATACGCGTTTGGACGCCTTCTGGCGCTTGCGAAAAAAGAAGGATTTAAGAAACCGGCAATCAACGCGTGGATGAAGTGTATCGCGGAGTGGAAAACAGAACATCCGTATCCGTTTTTTTACGACAAAAAGAAATCGAAACACATTCTCCCGCAGCAAGCTATTGAGACGCTTTGCGAGGAAACGAAAGGCGACGCGATTATCACCACCGGCGTCAGCCAGCATCAAATGTGGACGCCGCAGTTTTACCGATTTTCGAAACCGCGTACGTTCCTCAGCTCGCTCGGTGCCGGCACGATGGGATTCGGTTTGCCGGCCGCCATCGGCGCAAAAGTCGCTTGTCCCGACAAACAGGTTATCGACATCGACGGCGATGGCTCATTCACGATGAACATTCAGGAACTTGCCTGTATGGCCATGGAGAAAGTGTCCGCCAAGATCATGATTTTGAACAACCAGCATCTCGGCATGGTCACGCAGTGGGAAGATCGCTTTTACAACGGCGTTCGCGGGCAGACAATTCTCGGCGATCCGAAAAACATCGGCGGACCGGAAAACCTCGGCGGGCTTTACCCGGACTTCGTGAAAATCGCCGAAGGTTTCGGCATCAAAGGCCGGCGCGTGATTAAAAAAGAAGAGCTCCGCGACGCGATTCGCGAAATGCTCTCGCACAAAGGCCCGTATTTGTTGGACGTCGTTGTGCCGCATACCGAACACGTTTTGCCCTTCATCCCGCAGAAAAAGTCGGCGATGGAAATTTTGACGAAGTAACGGAAATGCCGCCGATGCCGGTAATTTCCCGGTGCGAACGCAAAAAAACGTCAAGGTTTAGCGCCTTGACGTTTAAATCATTTTGCATACTTTTTCATTCATTATGACAGTGAAGCAGTCAGCGCTCGTTCAGACGCGAATAAGCCCCGGAATCAAACGCCAAGCGGAAAAAGCATTGGAAGCTTACGGCATGACATTATCGGACGCCATGCGCATTTTCGCTCACATCGTTGCTAAAACAAAAGGGTTTCCTTTGGACATACGGCCGGCAAACCCCAATGTCGAAACTGTTGCCGCAATGTGCGAACTTGATGCCGGCGGAGGCGAAGAATTTGATTCGCCGAAAGAACTTTTTGCGTCGTGGCGAAAATGAGAAAAATTCGGCAAAGCGCAAAATTCGGAAAAGAAATCCGTCTTTTGCTAAGGCGCGGAAAAAATATAGCTAAGTTGGAGAAAATCATTACCTCGCTTACCGACGACGTTGAATTATCGTCGAAAAATAAAGACCATCCGCTCGTCGGCAATTGGTCGGGATATCGGGAATGTCACGTCGACCCCGATTGGCTGCTGATTTATAAGGTCGATGCCGAAATTGTTTTTTTAGCACGCACCGGAACGCATTCCGATTTAGTCGGATAAAACCGTTTTTTAATGCCGGAATTCATCCAAAGCCGCCAAAACCCGCGCATCCAAGCCCTCGTCCGCTTGCGCGAACGAGCCGAGCGCCGCCTGCGCGGCGCATTTCTCGTTGAGGGATTTCGTGAAATTTCCCGCGCCGGTAAACTCGACGAACTTTGCTTCTGCCCGAAATTTTTCAAAAACGAAAACGCCGCCGATTTAATCCGAACCGCGACCGCCGCCGGCGCGCGCGTTTTTGAATTAAGCGAAAGCGCGTTTGAAAAAGTTTCCGGACGCGAAGGCGCGGACGGACTTCTCGCCGTCGTGCAAACATGGGAAACCGCGCTCGACAAGCTCGCTTTGCCGGAAAATCCACTCGTTCTCGTCGTCGAAGCCGTGGAAAAACCCGGTAACCTCGGCGCGCTTTTTCGCGTGGCGGACTCCGCCGGTTGCGACGCGATAATCTGCTGTGACCCGATAACCGACATTTTTAATCCCAACGTCGTTCGTACTTCGCAAGGGGCCTTGTTCTCGATGCCGTGCGCCGTTGCCTCGACGCCGGAGGTTTCCGCATTTTTGGAAACAAAGAAAATTTCCGTATTCGCGACAACGCCGGCGGCGAAAGAAATGTATTGGAATTTCAATTACGCCGGCGCGACGGCGATTTTGCTCGGCAGCGAAAAAGACGGGCTTTCGGATTTTTGGCTCACCGCCGGCGGAGCCGATAAAATCGCCATCCCGCAACTCGGGCTTTCGGATTCGCTTAACGTCGCCACCGCCGGCGCAATTTGCCTATTTGAAGCCGTACGGCAGCGCCGGAAGAGCAGGGGATGAGCGTTTCCGGCGCGGCATTGAACCGATTTCCGGCCAAAGAATAATGCCGTTCGAACGAGGCGGCTCTCCGGCGCAGAACGCGTGTTCGGAGAACCGTCGTTTTATTTTCCCGTTGCCGGAAAGAAAAATCCGCACAAGCTCCCGGCGCACATTCAGTTCACACACACATGGCAACAAAACAACCCATTCGCGTCGCAATTACCGGCGCTGCCGGCCAAATCGGCTATTCCCTCCTTTTCCGCATCGCTTCCGGTGCGGTTTTCGGCCCCGACCAACCGGTCGCCCTCAATCTCATTGAGATCGAGCCGGGCATGAAGGCGCTTCGCGGCGTTGCGATGGAGCTTGAAGATTGCGCGTTCCCGCTCCTCACCGAAATCGTTGAAACCAGCGACATCAAAGTCGGCTTTAAAAACGCCAACTGGTGCTTGCTCGTCGGCTCCGTGCCGCGCAAACAGGGCATGGAACGCAAAGATTTGCTCGGCATCAACGGCAAGATCTTCATCGGTCAAGGCAAAGCCATCGCCGAAAACGCCGCCAAAGACGTGCGCGTCCTCGTCGTCGGTAATCCGTGTAACACGAACTGCCTCATCGCGCTTCGCCATGCGACCGGCGTGCCGGAAAATCGCTTCTTCGCGATGACGCGTCTCGACGAAAACCGTGCCAAGAGCCAGCTCGCGGGCAAAGCCGGCGTGCACAACTCCGTCGTCAAACGCGTCGCGATTTTCGGCAACCATTCCGCCACGCAATACCCGGATTTCGAGAATGCCGCCATCAACGGCAAACCGGTGCCGCAAGTCATCGGTCACGAAGCCTGGCTCAAAGGCGAATTCATTTCCACCGTTCAAAAACGCGGTGCCGCCATCATCGACGCCCGCGGATTGTCCTCTGCCGCCTCGGCCGCAAACGCCGCGATCGACACGGTTAAATCGCTCATCACGCCGACGCCGGAAGGCGATTGGCACAGCGTCGCCGTTCTTTCGAAAGGCGAATACGGCACGACGCCCGGTTTGATGACCGGCTTGCCGATTCGCACGAAAGCCGACGGATCCTGGGAAGTCGTTCAAGGCCTGCAAATCAGCGAATTCGCCAAGCAAAAGATTGCCGTCACGGTCAACGAGCTTCGCGAAGAACGCGACACGGCCGCCGAAGTGCTCGGCATCAAACTGTAATTTGTAATAAAAAGATAATTACAAAAAAATCCGCCGGCAGTAACGCCGGCGGTTTTTTTATCGGATAATAAACAAGGAAACTTCCGCGGCTTGCGTGCGTCGGTGTTTCACCGATTCAATTTCAGAGCATCCCGAACAAACGCCGGAAAATCCTTAAACAACGGCACGTCTTTTTCGCCCAAAAATGCGCGTGCCGCCTCGTCGATATCCTTGCCGGTTTCCACGGCCGCGCTGCGGATGCCGGCGTTTAAGCCGGCTTCCCAGTCGCTTTTCCGATCGCCGAGCATCCACGAATCGCGCGGCGAAAGATTATATTTTTCAATCATCTCCGCGATAAATCGCGGCGACGGTTTCCGGTAAAGCGAAGGCTGCTCCGGCGTCTCCGGCGCGGCCTTGATTTCCGTGAAAATGTTTTCGCCCAAATCGAGCAACTCGATGACGCGTGCGTTAACCGCATTGTAGTCGTCCCACGTAAAATAACCGCGACCGATGCCGGACTGATTCGTGAGAATAAAAAGTTTGTATCCGGAGTCCAACGACGCCTTTAACGCCTCGCGCATGGCCGGCACAAGCCGCACGTCCGCCGGATTGCAGATGTGATGTTTGTCGAAAATAATCGTGCCGTCGCGATCAAGAAAAAGTGCGGGAGTCATGCGGAAAATAAAAAATGAAA
>JAVBUU010000050.1:0-5728 GCA_031555005.1 Opitutales bacterium
AAAAAAAATGAAACCCGTAGTTCTCATCATCCGCGACGGCTGGGGCGAAAATCACAACGCCTCCGAAGACAAATTCAACGCCGTCAAACTCGCAAACACGCCGAATTCGCGCCGCATCGCCAAAGAATGGCCGCGCACCGAAATCCTCGCCTGCGGCCTCGACGTCGGCCTGCCGGCCGGCATCATGGGCAACAGCGAAGTCGGCCACCAAAACATCGGCGCCGGCCGCATCGTTGATCAGGAAATCGTCCGCATCGACAAAGGAATTATCGCGCCGGAATTTAAAAACAACCCCGCCTGGCGCGGCGCCGTCGACAACGTGAAAAAAACCGGCGGCAAACTCCACTTCTTCGGACTCGCGTCCGCCGCCGGCGTCCACTCCACGCTCCCGCACCTTTACGAATTGCTTAAACACTCGAAGAACGAAGGCCTCGAAAAAGTCTTCGTTCACGCCTTCATGGACGGCCGCGACAGCCCGCCGACCTCCGGCAAAGGTTTTATTCAAGAAATCGAAGGCGAAATGAAAAAAATCGGCACCGGCAAAATCGCGAGCGTCGCCGGCCGCTTCTGGGCGATGGACCGCGACAACCGCTGGGAACGCGTCCAAAAAGCCTACGACTGCCTCACCGGCGGCACCGCGCTCGAAGCCGCGTCCGCCGAAACCGCCGTCCAAAATTACTACGACAAACCGCTCGACGCCTCACGTAACGGCGACGAATTCGTCCTGCCCACACGCGTCGTCACCGACGGCAAACCCGTCGCGATTATCGAAGACGGCGACAGCGTCGTGTTCTTCAACTTCCGCGGCGACCGCCCGCGCGAAATCACCCGCGCCTTCATCGACGACAACTTTGCCGGCTTCGCCCGCCCGAAGAAATTGAACCTCTTCTACGCGACGATGACAAATTACGAAAAAGGCCTTTGCCCGAACGTCATTTTCCAAAAACCGCCGAAAATGGTAAACATCCTCGGCGACTGGGTCGCGCAACAAGGCGTCCCGCAATTCCGCACGGCGGAAACGGAAAAATACCCGCACGTCACCTTCTTCTTTAACGATTACCGCGAAGAACCCTTCCCCGGCGAAGACCGCGAAGTCGTCCAAAGCCCGAAGGACGTCGCCACCTACGACCTAAAACCGGAAATGAGCAGCGTCGGCGTCACCGCCGCGGCGAAGAGAGCCATCCTCTCCGGCAAATACGGCCTCATCGTCATCAACTACGCCAACGCCGACATGGTCGGCCACACCGGCTCGCTCGAAGCGGCAAAAAAATCCTGCGAAGCCGTGGACACCGGACTCGGCGAACTCCTCGCCGCGATTGACCAAGTCGGCGGCAAAGCACTCGTCTGCGCCGACCACGGCAACTCCGACCAAATGTGGGATTTCGACGCAAATTCGCCGCACACGCGCCACACGCTCAACCCCGTGGAAGTCGTGATTTACGGCACCGACTGCGCCGGCAAAAAAATGCGCCCGACCGGCCGCCTCGCCGACATCGCGCCGACGCTCCTGCAAATGATGAATCTGCCGAAGCCGCCGGAAATGACCGGCGAATCGCTGATCGCCGGATAAACCTGCCGGCAAGTTTTTGTAATTACTTTTTAATTACAAAAATCATTTCATTAAAAAAACAAAAACCGCCGGCATTAACGCCGGCGGTTTTTTGTTTCGCCTTTCAAAAAATCACCCGGCGCGCCCGAGCCACGCGTCCCAATCTTTGCGCACCGGTTGCAAGCCGGCGCGCATGACTGCGGCGGAAACTTCGCCGAAAGAACGCGTGTCGCTCGGCGCGAATTGCTCCAATTCGTCGGTCGCGTTTTCAACATAACCGCCGGGCTGCGTCTTCGAACCGGCGCTGATGTTGTTCACGCAAATCGGAATCACGTTATCGCGAAAGCGCGCCGATTCGCGCGTCGAGAGCGTAATTTCGACATCGGGTGCGAAAAGGCGAAACGCGCAAATCAACCGCAATAACTCCGCGTCGCTCACGAGCGTCTCCGGCACGATTCCGCCGGCGCACGGGCGCAGACGCGGAAACGAAATCGAAAAGCGAGAACGCCAAAATCTTTTTTGCAAAAACGCCAAATGTTCGGCCAGGAAACAGGCGTCAAGCGGCGCGCTCGCCGAAAGCCCGAGCAACACGCCGAGCCCGATTTTATCGATACCGGCGCGCCCCAGGCGTTCCGGCGTTTCAAGCCGCCGGCGGAAATTTTTTTTCGCCCCGCACAAATGATGCCGGTCGTAAGTCGCCGCGTCGTAGGTCTCCTGATAAACCATCACGGCATCGACGCCGGCGCTTTTCAGCTCGGCATATTCCGCCTCTTCCAGCGGCTGCACTTCCAACATCACGGTGCTGAAACGCGCGCGCACGAGCGGCAAAATTTCGCGAAAATAATCCGTGCCGGCGCGCCCCTTGTGTTCGCCGGTGACGAGCAAAATGCTCTCGAAACCTTGCCGGCGCAGGGCGTCGCACTCGCGCACGATTTCTTCCGGCGAAAGAATTTTCCGCGCAATGCGGTTGTTCGCCGAGAAGCCGCAGTAGGTGCAATTGTTCGCGCACAGATTCGAGAGGTAAAGCGGCGCAAAAAAATTCACGACGTTGCCGAATCTCCGGCGCGTGAGCGTGCGCGCGCGTTGCGCGATCGCCTCGGTAAATTCCGACGCCGCCGGCGACACGAGCGCGGCGAAATCATCGATGTCCGGCTTCGCGGCGGCGATTGCTCGTTCTACGTCGCCGTCGGTTTTGCCGGCGATGCGTCGCAAAAGATCGCCCGGCGAAAGCGCGTTCAGGCGCGCGTAAAAATCTTTTTCCATGAGAAAAATTTTTCTCCGATTTTTTAATTTTCCAAAAACGCCGTGAGCGCGCTTGTCGCTTCCGCCGTTTCACGAACGCTCCCGAGTCCGCTCCGGCACGCGATTTCACCGGATTCGACGGCGAGGCGAAACGCATTTGCCATCGCAACCGGATCGCGCGCTACGGCGATTGCCGTGTTCACCAAAACCGCGCCGGCGCCGATTTCCAACGCTTCGGCGGCCTGGCTCGGCGCGCCGATGCCGGCATCGACGACGACCGGAATGCCGGATTGTTCGACGATGATTTCCAAAAAATCTCGCGTGCGCAGTCCGCGATTCGAACCGATCGGCGCGCCGAGCGGCATGACGGCGGAACAGCCGGCGTCTTCGAGCCGCCGGCAAAGCACGGGGTCCGCGCCGCAATACGGCAAAACGACAAATCCATCCGACGCCAGAATGCGCACGGCTTCAAGCGTCTCGACCGGATCCGGCAACAGATATTTCGCGTCCGGGTGAATTTCCAACTTCACCCAATTCGTGCCGAGCGCTTCGCGCGCCAGGCGCGCCGCGAAAACGGCTTCGGCTGCGGTTTTCGCGCCGGAAGTGTTCGGCAGCAGTTTGACGCCGAGCCGCCGCAGCGGTTCAAAAATCGCGTCGGAATTATTGCGCAAATCGACACGCTTCATGGCGAGCGTGACGAGCTGCGTGCCGGAGGCTTTGACGGCCTCGGTCAGCAATGCCGGCGAAGCGAATTTCCCCGTTCCGAGAAACAGGCGAGAGGTGAAAACGGTGTCTGCGATTTTCAGCATAAAATCAACCTCCGGCGATGGCGCAAAAAATCAAAACCTCGTCCGCGTCGCGCAAAAGGCACGTCGCGTGTTCGGCGCGCGGAATGATTTTTTTGTTCACCGCGACGGCGAGTCCGTCGGCGTTGCGGTTCGTTTTTTTCAGCAAATCGGCGACGCTCGGCGGCGTCTCGAATTGCGCGGGTTCGTCGTTAATCGTGATTTTCATTTTTAAAAAACTTTCCGCAAACCGGACAATGCGCGTCACGCCGGCGTTCAAGCGTCGTTGTGTTAAGCGTGCGTCCGTCGAACAAACGCATTTGCCGGCAAAGCGCGGACGGGATTCCGGCGAGAATTTTCAGCGTCTCCAAGGCTTGGAGCGAGGCGATCACGCCGGCCGCCGGTCCGACGACGCCGGCGGTTTTACCGGTGCGCGCAGGTTCGGTTCTTTCCGGAAAAACGCACGCGAAACAGCCGTGCGCGTAAGGCGGCGCGACGACGAGCAATTGCCCGTCGAAACCGACGACGCTTCCGCTCACGAGCGTTTTTCCGCCGGCGACGCATGCGGCGTTTATCGCGTGCCGTGTCGCCATGTTATCGCTGCAATCGAGAATGACGTCGGTTTTTTTTACCGCACCGGCGAGCGCGTCGCCTGCAAGAAATTTGTCGTAAAAAATTGTTCGGACAAACGGATTCGCGGCACGCAACCGGCGCGCGGCGATTTTCGCTTTCGAGCCGCCGAGGTCGCGCGTGCGATACAAAATTTGCCGATTCAAATTGTCCGCGCTCACGCAATCGCCGTCCGCGATCAGCAAGGTTCCGACACCGGCGGCCGCCAGATACAGCGCAACCGGCGAGCCGAGTCCGCCGAGCCCGACGACAAGCACGGAGGCGTTTTTCAACCTGCGCTGCCCTTCGACGCCGAAACACGCCGACAGCATTTGCCGGCAATAACGCGCCGATTCCGTTTCGCTAAACATCGGAAAAATCCCGTTTTTCGATTAAGCGCAAAAGCGTTTTCGTCGCCTCGCGCCAATCGCGGGCGCCGCTGATCGCGCTGACGACGGCGATGCCGCCGACGCCGGTTTCGAGCACAGCCGGCACGCGTGCGACCGAGATTCCGCCGATGGCGACGGTCGGGAAATCCTTCAGTTCGCGGACGCGCCGTTTCAGCGTTTCGAGTCCCTGGGGCGCGGACGGCATGGCTTTTGTTTGTGTCGGGAAAATGTGCCCGAGCGCGATGTAAGACGGCCGCAAAGCCGCCGCGCGCGCCGTCTCGAAGTCGTCGTGCGTCGAAATGCCGAGGCGCAAACCGGCGGCGCGAATCGCCGGCAAATCCGCGGTTTCCAAATCTTCCTGCCCGAGATGAACACCGTAAGCGCCGTGTTTTGCGGCGAGTTGCCAATAATCGTTTATGAACAGGCGCGCGTTGAATCTCCGGTTGATTTCGATCGCACCGGCAACGGCCCGTTCGACAGCGTCGCCGGAAAGATTTTTTATGCGTAATTGAATCGCGGATACACCGAGTCCGAGCAAATTTCGGAGCAATTCGAGGTTATCGACGACGGGGTAAAGACCGAGCCGGTGTTCGGTTTTTGCAAAAGACGGCGTTGCGGCTAAAGTATTCATCGGGAGCGGTTTTGTTTTTTCGGGAACCGCTCCGGCGTCGCCGCACGCGCGCAAAACACGCCGCGAAAGCCGGTGACGATTCCTTCGCCGGAATTATCCGGATCAGGTTCGACGGGTATAATCTCAGCAACCTTCCTGCGAAAGCGCACCCCGCGTCACTGGCGGCAAACGCAAGACGCGCCGGCGTCGGCGTCAAGCGTTTTAAAAAATTTCCGCGCTTCGAATTGCGCGTCTCGACCGCGCTTTGTCTTGCCGGTGCCGGCGCGATAAATACCAACCGGCGGCATGGAAACTTTCTCGGAAAACGACTGCCCCTGCCAACGTTGGCAAATCGGAGCGTCGACTTTCACGGCTTGCATGGAACACGGCGCGCGCTTGATGCACTGGGAGCTCGCGCTGCCGTCCGGCACACGCCGAGTCATTTATTGGCCGGAAAACGCCGACATGCAATACATCGCCGACGCGCGCGGCGGCAACCAGGTCTTATTTCAGTTCGACGTACGCAATAACGTCGCCGGCGAAA
>JAVBUU010000006.1:0-6096 GCA_031555005.1 Opitutales bacterium
GGCGGCTTTTACCGCTTCGATCGTGAGCGCGGCGGTCGTTTCCGAAAGCGCCGCGAAGATGCCGCCGGTGTGGAACCAGCGCGCGCCGCGTTTGCCGAAAATGTCTTCCCAGTCGAAATCGCCGGGCTTGAGTTGCGAGGCCGCCGTGTTGCCGCGATCCGACGTGCCGACTGCGCCGCGCACGCCGTAGCCGCGCTCGGTGAAGTTCAGCCCGTTGCGCACCGTGCGGCCGATGCCGTCGTCTTCGCGCCACTTGATGAAGTCCGTCGCGACGCCGCCTTGCATGATGAAATCTTCGACGAGCCGGCCGACTTCGTTATCGACGAACGCCGTGCAGACTGCGGTTTTCAGACCGAAACATTTGCGGAGACCGCGCGAGGTGTTGTATTCGCCGCCGCCTTCCCACGCGGTGAAGCTGCGAGCGGTGCGCACGCGCATTTCGCCGGGGTCGAGCCGGAGCATGACTTCGCCGAGCGAGATTTGGTCGAACTGACAAGAGGAAGCGGGTTTGATATTCATAGGATAATTCCGCGCACTTTGAGCGAAGTCGCGGGAGAATCAAAAGAAGAAAATTTACGCGGCGACTAAGCGTTAAACACCTTTGTTTTTCGGCGTTTTAAGGCCGGTTGAATTTTCACGCCGGCAACGGTTTCGCACCGGGTTTTTCCGCAAAAGAACGTAAGGAACGCAAAGATTTTGAATGTCTCCGCCGAGCCTTTTTATTTCGCCTTTCGGTCGGACGCCGCAAGATTGCCGGCAATGCAAAAAAACTTTCCCCGATTGCTGAAAGCATTTTGGACTTCGCGTTTCGACGGACTTTTCGGATTAACGCAGGATTGGACGGATGCCGCGATGCCGCCGGTGCAATTTTCAGCGCCGGCGAAAATTCGTCGTTTGACGCGCATGACGCCGCGTGAATGGTCGCGTTTTTCCGGATATTGTTTTGAGAAAAACTCCGCCGCGCCGATATTTGTTTTGTGGCCGGAATTATATCCGCAATTCGACTTTCGCGCCGATCCGCCGCGCGTCGCCGGCACGTTCAACGATTGGAATCCGGATCATTATTTCGAGATGAAGCCGGAGATGCGCGACGGCACGACGGTCTTTGTGCTGCACGCGTTGCCGGTGATGATGCGCGGCGAGAAGTCGCCGGATTTTAAATTCGTCACGCGCTCCGGCAACTGGATCGAGCCGCCGAATTTTTCGCAAAACCGCGTCGCCGATTCGGAAGGGCGTTATAATTACCGGATTATTCCGGAGCGCACCGGGCGTCACGTTTTTCGTTTTGTTTCCGAAACGCCGGCAAGCCTCGCCGCGCACGATTTGCTGGTTTGGACGGAGCCGGGCAACGAACATTCCATCCCGGTTTTTCGCGGGGATTTTCTTTTGCAGCGCGTTTCTGAACTTGAACCCGGCGTTTTCGCGGAAGGCAAAAAAACGCGCTTCCGGCTTTTTGCGCCGCGCGCCACGAATGTCGTTGTCGAATTTTTTGATCCGAAAAAATCCGCCGGCGCGCCGACGCGCCTCACGCTTGTTCCGCACGGCGACGGCATTTGGGAGGTGACTGCCGCCGGCGATTTGCACGGTTGGCATTACCGGTATTTTGTTGCCGGCGAGAACGCGGACGGCACGACGGCGTTTGACGAAAAATTCCCGATTCTCGACCCTTACGCGCTTGCCGCAGTGTCGCCGCGCGGCCCGGGTATTATTGTCGATACGCAAAAAATAACGTATCCGAAAACTCAATACACGCCGCCGGCGCCGACCGACCTCGTCATCGTCGAGGCGCATGTACGCGATTTAATCGCAAAGCTGCCGGCAAGCGGCGCGCGCCCGGGGTTTCGCGAATTGGCGGCGTGGATTCGTTCGCCGGATTGTTATTTGAAAAAGCTCGGCGTGAATGCGGTCGAGTTGCAGCCGGTGCAGGAATTCGACGCCGAAAAACCGGAAAATTATCACTGGGGCTACATGACTAACAACTGGTTTGCGCCGGCGAGCGCGTATTGCCGGGACGCCGCCGGCGGTTCGCAAATCGAGGATTTTCGCGATCTCGTCGAAGCCTGTCACGAGGCGGGTTTGGCGGTGATTCTCGATGTCGTGTTCAATCACGTCGGCGAGCCGAACCATCTGCTTCACGTCGATAAAACGTATTATTTCGAAACGACGCACGAGGGCGATTTGATGAATTGGAGCGGTTGCGGAAACGATTTTCGCGCCGCGTCGCCGATGTCGGAGCGCATGATTATCGATGCGCTGCGCCATTGGATCGAGGTGTTTGACGTTGACGGTTTCCGGTTTGATTTGGCGGAGTTGCTCGGCATGCCGGCGTTGCGCGCCGTCGAGCGCGAGTTGCGTCCGCTCAAAGAAGGGCTGTTGCTCATCGCCGAGCCGTGGAGTTTTCGCGGGCACATTGCGAAGGCGTTGCGCAATTCAAGTTACACGTCGTGGAACGACGGCTGCCGCGACTTTTTCCCGAGCTACGTTCACGGGGCGCGCGGCGCGGACGGGTTGCAATATTTTCTGAGCGGTTCGCCGCGCGACTTTGCGCTGCACCCCTCGCAAACGCTCAATTACACGGAATCGCACGACGATTTTTGCTGGCTCGACCGCATTACGGAAAACGCCGGAAACAACGGCGCGGAGCCGACCGGCAATGATGCGCGCCGCACGCGGCTCATGGCTGCGGCGTTGTTTGCGTCGCTCGGCGTGCCGATGATTTCCGCCGGTCAGGATTTTCTCCGCAGCAAGCAAGGCGTGCAAAACACGTATTTGCGCGGCGATTTGAACGCGCTCGACTATGCGCGTTTAGAAAAATTCCGTGCCGTGCACGACTATTTCCGCGCATGGATTGCGTTTCGTTTAAGCGATTCCGGCGCGGCGTTGCGTATTTCGGACGCGCCGCCGGAAGGATTTTTCCGGTTTTTTACGGTCGAAGGCGCAAGCACGTTGGCCGCGTGCTATAATGCCGACGGCCGTTTGCCGGTGTCGCCGCTTTTCTTTGCGATAAATCCGCACACGCGGCCGATTGCCATTTCGGTTCCGGGGATTGATTCCGCCGGTTTTCGACAAATCGCCGACGCCGACCGATTTATTTCCGGCGGTTTGCCGGACGGCGCATTTGCCTGGCAAAACGGCATTCTCACTTTGCCGGCGCTTTCGTGCGGATTGTGGCGGTAACGGTGCGGTACGGGAGAAATTGCCGGCGACGGGCGAGGGGCTGCTTTCGGTTCATCCCGAAGGACGGCGCGGACATCCGCGGGTTCGGACAAATACCTATCTGTCCTATGGCTGACTTAAACCCGCGACGTTGATGCCCGCGCCGGTGATTTTTTAAACGCCGGCAAGTGCCGCGAGAAAGTTCGGTTCCCACGCCACATACGCTTTTTCGAAATCGCAATCCGCTTCCTCGTGAGGAAGAAATGCTTGCGCGCCAAGCTCAAGCAGCCGGCTTTCGAGTTGCTTGGCGAATACGTTGAATTGGTCGTAGGCGCTGTCGCCGAGCCCGAAAACGGCAAAACGCAGCCGGCTTAAATCCGTTGCGCCGGCAGTTAACGCGGCAAAGAAATTTTCGGCATCGGGCGGCGGCTCGCCGTCGCCCCAAGTGCTTACGACGAAGAGCGCCGTTTGCGGGCCGGCGACCAAATCGGCCGGCGTCGTGTCTGCAAGATTGGCGACTTGCACGTGCCGGCCGGCTGCCGTCGCCGCGTCTTGGGCGCGATGCGCGAGCATTTCCGAATTACCGGTCATCGTGCCGTAGTAGATTACGAGGTTTTTGGACATGAGTGTGTGCTGATAAAGGACAGGGGAGGTTAGCGGTGCTGAAGGTTGAAAACGGCGAATGTTTTTCGCGCGTTTTCCAAGTCGTCGGCATCGGGATGTGAGGCGGCGTCTTGCCAGAGTTTTTTCCGCTCCTCAGTTATCGGATGCGGATTGTCCGGCGATGCCGCCATGCGCAGCATTTGCGCGATTATTTTCGGATCAATCGCGCCTTGGCACAAAAACGTTGCGGTGACTTTATTTTTGGCGGCGACGCGTGCGGCGACATTATTGATGCATTTTTCGGCATGCGGTGAATCCGGTCGGGCACCGATCGTGCCGAAAATTCCGACCGTTTTATTTTCCAAAAGCGCCATGAAATCGCGTGCTTCTTGGTTGGCGTCTCCTTTATCAACCCAAAAACCGACGATCACGCGGTCATAGTCTTTTAATTCGCCGACTTCGCTTACCGGAATCATAATTTTTTCGCCGTCAATGACATTAAAAATTGATTCAGCGACTTTTCGCGTGTTTCCGGTGAGAGAAGAGTAGGTGATGAGTGTCTTCATGAGAATGAATCTCACAATCGAAAGGCGGTTCTTCAAGATTATTTTTACAATTTTTCAGTTTCGGAAAATACCGGGCCGCGGTTTCATTCAAAAGGCGGCTGTCCGGCTTAATGCCGGCGACGGGCGCGGGAAAACAGCTTTAATTAAAAGCCGCCGGTTGCACCGGGTTTTTCAGAAAAGAATAAGCACGCAAAATTTCCTCGGCGCAAACGCGTTCGCGATCCAGTTCCGGCAAACGGTCCACCGGGAAAAACGCCACCGCCGAGGTCTCGGAACTCGTTTTCGGCGCTCCGCCGACGAGATCGCAAAGCATGAAAATCTTGTAAATCGCGTTGGCATGCGGCGGATAGCCGGCTCGGTCCCGATCAACGATCGACGTGACGGCACGCGCCTTTACCGCGTAACCGCTTTCCTCGAGGCATTCCTTTTCCGCATTTTCCGCCGGCGAGAGATTCACGTCTGCCCAGCCGCCGGGCAATGTCCATGCCCCCGTCGCCGTTTCCCGAACCAGCAGCACCGAATCATCGCGAAAAACAGCGGCGCGCACATCCGTTTTCGGCGTCGGATAGCCGAGCTCCCGGGGCCGGCTAAAAGGCGGAGCGGGTGCAGCACCGGCAAACAATTCGTCGGCAATCGCCAGCAATCTCAAAAAGCGCTCCCGGTCAAAATCGTCACGCGTGTAGGTTAAGCCCGCTTGTGCGATTGCGGCGAGTTCTCGGGAAATCGTCAAAAGGTTCCGCATAAAAAGAATCCTGCGCCGGCGAACATTTTGGGCAACAAATTACGGCGTCGGCGGGAAGTACGTTAAATCCCGGACGGCACAGCTTTGTCTCAACGCGAAGTCCTGCGTCCGGTGTTCGCGACTTGGTTTCCGTTTTTTATGAGAATGCGCGCCGGTTCTTTTCCGATTCCCGACGCGACTCCGGCTATTATGACTTTTTTCATGCTGGCAAAGTGACTTAAAGAAATTTTGTCTTTTGGAATTTCACTGCGGTGCCTTGCTTCGTCAAATCGTCAAAACCTTTTCACCGGCTTTGAGATATTCCGTCAACGGCTGCCCCATGTAGCGCACGGTCACGCCGAGTTTTTCCAAGGTGTCGGCAACCCCGAACCGCTCGCAACAATGCCGGCAGGCTTCGATCGTCACGCCCTGATGCAGCATCTCTGTCATCTCGGTTTGGATTTGCGTGTCAGTGCCCGCCAATTTCGCCGATGCACCCCAAATAATCACGTTCACTTGTTGCCACCAGTTGCGCGTTTTTGAGTTAATGGCATACATCGTCAGCATGTTGAAAACGGTGTCCCGGTTGTCGGTCGTCCACAGGATGTGTATTTTTTCCATGAGTTTTTACTTTTTTGCGTCCGGGGGAGGGCTGTTTTTTTAAACGCATTTCCCCAAAAAAATGTTCCTGAAAAAGAATCTTCTTCGTTTTTGTTTTTTCGCAATCGGTGTCGTTGGGAAATGGCTGTAATGCAGTCCCGCAGGGATAACAGGAAGGAATTCTCACGCAGAGTCGCGGAGAACACGGAGAAATGCGGCAAAAACAAAAATCTCTCTGCGGCTGCGGCGTTGCGTGATTTCGCCCCTATTCCGGAATCTTATCAACCGGCGCAACCGCGCAGGGCGAAAAGTGCCGGCCATGCTGTGCCGGTGTCGCGCGCGAGCGGACGCGGGGCGCGTTGCCGGCTCAGACGCGCGGCGGCAATGTAGTCGGTGATGTGTTCGGCGACGAAACTTTCCGTGCCGATAACCGCGCCTTTCGTGAACCAC
>JAVBUU010000138.1:0-5945 GCA_031555005.1 Opitutales bacterium
GATCGTGGTCGCCGAGTCGTTGAAAATTCCGTATCAAATCCAAGCCGAGCCGCGTCCGACCGGCACCGCTGCGCGCGCGATTCAAATGGCGAATGCCGGCGTCGCCTGCGGTTTGTTGTCGATTCCGTTGCGCTACATGCACACGCCCGGCGAAATCGTGGATTTGGCCGTTGTCGAGCAAAGCGTGCAGTTGCTCGTCGGCTTCACGAAGAGCCTGAAAAAAGGCGAATCGTTCGCGTGGTAAAACGCGGCACGTCCGGGAACGACGATTTGGAAATCGTCGCTCCCGGACAATGTCTGCCCGTGAGCGCCGGCCGCCGTTACCGTCACTTCGCCGCCGTCAGCATCTCGATAAATTTCTTCATCGCCGGCGTGAGCACGCGCCCTTTGCGGTGAACAATCGCGAGCGGACGGCTGATGCGCTGTCCTTTAAATTTCAGTTTCACCAGCGTGCCGTGTGCGATTTCCTGCGAAATCGTCGCTTCCGGCACAATCGCGACGCCGGCGCCGACTTCGACGGCGCGTTTAAGCGTTTCGATGTTGTCGAATTCCATCACCGGTTCGATTTCCAGATGAAGGTCGCGGAAAATCTGGTCGGTCGCTTTGCGCGTCGGAATGTCCTGATCGAACCCGATCAATTTGTGCCCGCGCAACGCTTCGGCCTGGATTTCGCCTTTGCCGGCGAGCGGATGCGCCGGATTGCAAATAGCGACGAGTTGGTCTTCGGAAAACGGAATTATTTCCAGATGCCGGGTTTTTTGCGGGTAGGCGAGAAGCCCCAAATCGGCCGAGTTTTGCAGCACGTCTTCGACAACTAAATTCGACCGGCGATATTCGACGCGGATGTTTACCGCCGGAAAATCAACGAGGAATTGTTTCACGAACGGCGGCAATTCGTGGAGCCCGATACTGTAAATCGTCGAAAGCCGAATCGTGCCGCTGATTACTTTTTTCATCTCCTGCAGCTCGGTGGAGAGGCGGTCGTAGAGATTCAAAATGTCTTTCGTGAGTTCGTAGAGCCGCTCGCCTTCGCGCGTCAGGCGGAATTGTTTTTGGCTGCGATCCAGGATGAGAATGTTGAAATGTTTCTCCATCGCCCGCAGCTGCTGGCTGATTGCCGACTGCGTCAGCTTGTTGAGTTTCGCCGCGCGCGAAAAACTCTGGCCGTCAACCAAGTCGGAGAAAATTTTGAAATTCTCGATGTGCATTCGGTTTTCTTATGAAAAAAACTAATAGCCTGTCGAATATGAAATCGGCTAATCCGGCGTTCGTTAAAAAGTTTTTTTAATCCTGCCGGCGACTTTCGACTTTCGCCGCCGGGTTTCCGGCGTAATTCTCACCGGCATGATTTCTTACGAGGAATTCTCCGATAATTGCCGACGCGTCTTGGAGCGAATCGCTCGGGCGTGCGCGCAATGCGGACGTTCGCCGGAATCCGTGACGTTGCTGCCGGTGACCAAAACGCACCCGGCCGCCGCCGCTGAATATGCCTCGCGCTTCGGATTTAAATCCGTCGGCGAAAACCGCGTCCAAGAAGCCCTGGAAAAACGCCCGCAAGCGCCGGCAACGCTTCGCTGGGAACTCATCGGGCATCTGCAATCGAACAAAGCAAAACTCGCCGTCGGCGTTTTCGACCGTATCCAAAGCGTGGATACGCCTGAACTCGCGGCGCGCATCGACCGGCTTGCCGGCGAAACGGGAAAAACGATGCCGGTGCTTTTGCAGGCGAACGCCGGCGGCGATCCGGCAAAATTCGGCACTGCCGATTTTTCCGGACTTCAACGGCTCGCGGAAACCGCCGCCGCGCTCCCGAATTTACGCATCGACGGGCTGATGACGATTCCGGCGCTCGACGCCGATATTGCCGTGGCGCAACGCGCCTTCGAGACATTGCGCGACTGGCGCGTAAAACTCGAAACGCAACTCGGCAAAAAATTGCCGGAACTCTCCATGGGCATGAGCGGCGACATCGAAGTCGCCGTTGCCGCCGGAAGCACGACGGTGCGCGTCGGCACGGCGTTGTTCGGAAAACGCGAGTAAAGTTAAACAGCGATTGCCGGCGAAAAACTTCTTAATTCTTAAATCTTAATTTTTAATTCAGCCCGAATGCTCTGCACGCTTCGCATAAAAAATTTGGCGCTCATGGACGCCGTGACCTTGGAACTTGCCGAGGGATTCACGGTCGTAACCGGCGAAACCGGCGCCGGCAAAAGCGTATTGCTCGGCGCGCTCAGCCTGCTTGCCGGCAATCGCGCCGGCAAAACAATCATCCGCAAAAACGCCGAGCAATGCGAAGTCGAAGCAGTTCTCGAATTTGCCGAAACCGCCGGCATTAACGCCGCACTTGCCGAACTCGATTTGCCGGCGTGCGACGACGGCCAACTCATTTTGCGCCGCACCGTCGCCGCGACAAAACCGGCGCGCATTCAAATCAACGGCGCGGCCGCCACGCTCGCGCAACTCGAACAACTCGGCGGCGCCTGGATCGACTTCCACGGCCCCGGCGAACCGCAAAAACTTTTTCACGCGCGTTACCAACTCGACATGCTTGACCTGTTTGCCGGCAACGCGCACCGGCAAAAACTTGCGCACTACAAAACCCGTTACCGGGCATGGCGCGACGCGATCGCCGAAATCGAAAATCTTTCCTCGCAGGAAAAAATGTCCGAAGACGAAATCGCGTTCGTCCAAAGCCAACTCGACCGCATGGCGAAACTCGATTTATCGGACGAAGGCGTCGCCGGACTTGAAAACGATTTCAAAAAACTTTCCAAATCGCGCGAACTCTGCGAGCTTCTTTCCCGCATGGATGCGGCGCTCGGAGAGGACGAAGGCATCGCCGGCAATTTTCCGGCACTGCTGAAAACCGCGCGCGAAATCGCCGGAATCGATGCCGAAACCGGCGCGCTTGAAAACCGCCTAAACGCCGTCGCGCTTGAAATTGCGGACATTCAATCCGACTACGCGCGGCTCGCCGGCGACGCCGGCAATGCCGACGAAGAGGCAATCGCGGAAATCACCGAGCGCATGAATCTCTGGCTCGAACTGCGTCGAAAACACGGGCCGTCGCCGGAGGCCGTTCGTGCCAAACGCGACACGCTTGCCAAAAAAATCGCGCTCCAAGGCGACATCGCCGGCGCGCTTGCCCGCGCTGAAACCGCCGCCGGAAAAATCGAAACGGAACTAAAAGACATTGCCGGCGAACTCGGCCGAACACGCACCGAAGCCGCCGAAAAACTTTCCGACGCCGCAACGAAAATGCTCGGAAAACTCGGGTTCAAAAAGGCCGATTTGCGCATCCGAATTTCGGAGACCGGAACGCTCAACGACGCCGGCAACTCCGCGTGCGAATTTCTTTTTCTGCCGAATGCCGGTCAGGATTTGCTGCCGCTGAACAAGATCGCGTCTTCCGGCGAAACCGCGCGCGTCATGCTTGCCCTGAAAACAGTGCTCGTCGCCGTCGATAAAACGCCGGTGCTCGTTTTTGACGAAGTGGACGCCAACGTCGGCGGCGAAATCGGCGCCCGGGTCGGACGCGAGCTGGCGGCGATCGCCGGCAGGAAGCATCAGGTTTTCTGCGTCACGCACCTGCCGCAAGTCGCGGCGCAGGGCACGCAACATTTCCGGGTCGTGAAATCGCAAACCGACGACGCCACAACCGTCGTTATCGAACCGATTCACGGTGACGCCGGCGCGCGCGAATCGGAATTGGCACGCATGCTCGGCGACCGAAAAAGCGCGTCGGCGCTCACGCACGCGCGGGAATTGCTGGCAAAGTAACGCTGCCGGAACGCTTGCGCCGCGCTAAATTTTTTCTAGGAACGCCGGGCGATGGAACACATCACGCACGATTCCGGCAACGGACTGAAAACCGAACAGGTAAAGCGCCGGCATATTTTGTTAAAAGCCGGCATCATCGGTTTGGTTGCCGGATTGACGGCATGCGCCTTCCGGTGGTCGTTGCGCGAAATCGAGCTTCTCCGGGAAAATGTCCTGTCCGGCGTTGCCGAACATGCCGGAAATTTTTTCGGACTGCCGGCGGCAATTTTCATCGGCGCGGTTCTTGCCGGGCTCGGACTTTGGATCGTGCGCCGGTTTGCGCCGGAAACCGCCGGCAGCGGGATTCCGCATTTGAAATCCGTCATTCTTGACGAAGCGAAATTGCGTTGGCATCGCGTGCTGCCGGTGAAATTCATCGCCGGCGTTCTCGGCATCGGCGGCGGTTTGGCGCTCGGACGCGAAGGCCCGACGATTCAAATGGGCGGCGCGATCGGGTTGATGGTTTCAAAAATTTTCCGCGTCACGCCGGGCGAAGGCGAACGCAAGGCGCTCATCAGCGCCGGTGCCGCGGCCGGGTTGTCGGCGGCGTTCAATGCGCCGCTTGCCGGCGTGATGTTCGTTCTGGAAGAACTGCACGGACATTTCGCGCCGGTGATGTTCGTGGCGGCTTTTATCGCGTCGGTCGTCGCAGATATCGTTTGCCGGTTGTTATTGGGCGCATCGCCGGTTTTTGCGACGCCGGGAATAGTCGCGCCGGGTCTGGAGGCGTTGCCGCTCGCGGCGGTGCTCGGAATCTTGTGCGGCTTCGGCGGTATTATTTTCAATCGCGTTTTGCTTTGGAGTCTGGACCGGTTTGACCGACTGCAAAAAATTCCCGTCTTCGCGGTCGGCGCGCTCGCGGGCGCGGTTGCCGGCGGAGTCGGGTGGTTTTATCCGGGGTTGGCCGGTTCCGGCGCGGCATTGTCGGAACATGTGCTTGCCGGCGGCATTGCCGGCATCGGGACATTGTCGTTGTTGATGCTTGCACGGTTTGCGCTGACGATGTGGAGCTTCGGCTCCGGTGCCGCCGGCGGGATTTTCGCGCCGATTTTGGTAATCGGAGCGCTGGGCGGTTTGGCGTTGGGGCAGGGCGTTCATGCTGTTTTTCCGTCGCTTGCGCCGCATCCGGAAATTTTCGCCGTGCTCGGCATGGGCGGATTGTTGACGGCGGTTGTTCGCGCGCCGCTGACGAGCATTGTCTTGATAATCGAATTAACCGCGAAATACGAATTTATGTTGCCGGTGTTGGTGTGCCTGTTGCTCGCTTACGGCGTCGCGGAATGGCGGAATTGCGAGCCGATTTACGATTCGCTTCGCATTCGCGCGCTCCGCAAAGCGCGGGAACATGCGGCGGCGACGGCGCGGGAATTTTAGTTTTTCAAAAGACGATTTCGCCAATAAAATGGCCGGCGGCGTTTGTGCGCGACGGCGATAATTTCGACGCATTCTTCGGTTGCGCGGTAAATGATGTAATAAGGAAAACGCCGGCAGTTCACTCGCCGGCAACCGTGCAGGCGTTCCTTCCACAAAGACGGTTTTTTGGAAAGTAACGCCAACGCTTGTTCCATTTCATCGATAAAGCGACTTCCGAGCCCGGCACTCTGTTGCTCGTAGTAATCGCGTGCTTCTTCGAGATCGGCTTCTGCCGAAGCGGAGATGCGCATACGCATACGGAGCGTCGTTAACGTTTGCCGCGCAATCTCGAGAAAACCTTTGCCGCCGGCGTCGATTTTTCTTCGCCGGAATCAAGACGGCGGACACGCTTTCGAATTTCCGGTTCCCATGCTTCGTCCCAGTCAAAAGCACCTTTAGCGCCGGATTTTTTTTCGGGTTCGACGCTTTGCCAAAGTTGTTCGGCAAGCAATTCGCGCTCTTTTTTCGGCAGACAAAAAGCTTCGCGGGAAATTGCTTCGAGGGTCATCGACATAAGAAAAAAGATTAGCGCAACGTCGTTTTTTGCAACGCTGATTTACCGGATTGCCGCCGCTGCCGTTTGTCCGCTTTGCGCCGCGCCTTCGATGGTTGCCGGTAAACCGGTCGCGGTCCAGTCGCCGGCGAGAAAAAGATTTCCCCAAACGGTTTTGGCGCCGGGGCGCAACGTCGCGGTCGCCGGGCGCGCCGAAAAC
>JAVBUU010000106.1:0-2594 GCA_031555005.1 Opitutales bacterium
CTGAAACGCTCGACCGGCTGATGCGGGGCAAGCAAGTCCCGCCGGTCACGCGGGTGCGCGTCGCCGGCGTCATCGAGCGCACCTCGACCAATACGACGGCGCTGCCGCACCCCGGCGTCGCGCGCATGCTGCAAGATGTCCGGACGCATTTTCGTGAACCGGTAAGTCTCGAACAACTTTGCAAAAAAAACGGTGTCCTGCTTCGCACGGCGCAAAATGTCTTTAAAAAATCGACCGGCAAAACCTTGCAGGCGGAATTGATTCGGCTGCGCACGGAATACGCAAAAACGCTGCTGCGCGAAAATCCGGAGATGAAGCTCGAAGCTGTCGCGACGGAAAGCGGCTTCGGAAACCGCGTCGGCTTGGCGCGCGCGTTCGCAAAGCATTGCGAAGTGTCGCCCGGGCGATTCCGTGAAAAGGCAAAGTAGCGGGGGGGGGGATGTGTGTATGTGTTTAACAATGGCGTTATCCGGGACGATTTCCAAATCGTCGTCGGGCGACCTGAGTGCGCGGGAATGAAACCGGCTTCCGGCGGGAAACGGCATGCGCGCAGCTCCGAAACCGGTGTTTCGTCAAAAACGTCTTTTGCCTTTCGTGACTACGGGTCGCCAATCGACAATCTTGAAGATTGTCGATCCCGGACGCGCCAATATTAAGATGCTTAACAAAGACACGGGAAGCCGCCGCACCGGTCGGAAATCTGAACGGGAGCTCGCGGAGAGCGAGGAGGAATCCCCTCTGCGACCTCCACGGTCTCCTGTTAAAAACCGGATCGTTTTGAGACCCTCTCAATGTTATTTGAAAACGCTATAAAACGCATCCGGCGGAACTTCGGTTTTTTTGCCGGCGGCATTTTCCCAAAACAATTTTAACGCCGGCGTGCCGGCGGCGGCCCGGTGCCGGTAAAAAATAGAAATCGGATGAAACCCCGCGGCTAATTTTATTTTTCCGGAAAAAACCGGCGCGCCGGATTTATAGCCGAAATCGGCGTCTATGAGCTGTGTTTCGTGCAGGCGCACAATCGCGCCGGTGTCCGTTTCAATGGAAAATTCGTAAATGCCGGCAGCCGGAATTTTCAAAAATCCGGTGAACGCCGCGCCGGTGTTTTCGCCGGCCGGCAAGAGACTTAAATCAAGATTTGCGACGTTCCCGGTTGTTTTCGGCAACTCGTCTTCCCGCGTCGAAACCCACGGCGTCGGGGTCGCGTAAGCGCGGAAATTTAATCCGGCGGCGACGCCGGCGACTTCCGAAGCCGGCACCGGATCGTCGTCGTAAGGCCGCTTGACGTCGCCGCCGGCGCGCCGGGTTTGCAGCATTTTGGCGACAATTTCTTTTTGCGTCGGAATGCCGGGTTTGCCGGCGAGGTCGTTCAATTCGCCGGGATCTTTGTCCGTGTCGTAAACGCGAAACGGCGTCGCCTCGTCCTTGATATTGTAACGGACGGCCTTGTATCCGTTGACGAAAATCATCTGCATTTGCCGGCGTGTCGCGCCACGGTGCGCCGGGGCGAAATCTTTGTTTTCCGGAGTTTTTCCGGCGAAATAATATTCCGAGTAAACCGTTCCGGCACCCTGTTTCCCACTGCCGGTGAGCGTCGGGACGAGCGAGACGCCGTCGCTGTGCGCCGGTTCCGGCAGGCCTGCGAGCCGGGCAAACGTGTTCATCCAGTCGTGAAATTGCGCCGGCCGGTTTGATTGCGTGCCGGCGGGGATGCCGGCGGGCCATACGGCGATTGTCGGAACGCGCACGCCGCCTTCCCATAAATCGCGCTTAATGCCGTCGAGCGGGCCGTAGCTTCGGAAGAAACGCGGATTTTGCGCGAGTTTCCCGCCGGCGCCGCCTTCGTTGTGCGGGCCGTTGTCGGAGGTGAAAACGATGAGCGTGTTCCGGTCGATTTTCAGGTCTTTCAGCAGCGCGCGCAAATCCGCTACGGCGTCGTCGATTCGCCGGATCATCGTCGCGTGGCGTTTTTCCGCTTCCGGCCAAGGCACGCGCTTGCCTTCTTTGTTTTGCCAAGTCGCGTTCGCGTAATCCGGATGTATCCAAGAATCAATTACGCCGTCGGCGGTGTTAATCAATTTACCGTCCGCGCCGAGCCATTGCAGGCCTCCGTTTAAGCCGCCTCCGGCAGGATACGCCTGCGCGGGCACTTGCAGTTGCGCGTGCGGCGCGGTGAGCGCGAGGTAGAGAAAAAACGGCTGTTTTGCGTCGGCGCGTTGCCGGTCAATAATCCATTTTTTGGCGTACGCCGTAAACAAATCGGTCGAGTAGCACTTATCGGTTTTTTTCAGAATATCTTCCGTGCCGTCAAAAAACGCGGCACCGGATTTCGGATGCGCGGCGCGCGCTTCTTTCGGATAATGGAAGTGCGCGTCGAGGTGCGCCATGATGCCGAAAAACGTGTCGAATCCGCGCCGCATCGGGTGCGCCGGCGCATTTTTATTTGTGCCGCCGACGCCCCATTTGCCGACGACGCCGGTCGCGTAGCCGGCTTTTTTCAAAACGGTCGCGAGCGTGTGATTGTCCGGGATCGGTTTGTCGAATTGGTTGTCGCGCAAATCGGCGCGGCCTTGGTGAACGCCGGTGAGCAGCGA
>JAVBUU010000173.1:0-11449 GCA_031555005.1 Opitutales bacterium
AATCGTGAGGCAGACATTGCGCCATTCTTCGTCGATGTCGCCGGCGGTTTTTTCGAGCTCTTTGACTTTTGCCGACGCTGTTTTCATTTCGGCGACTTTGGCCTGAAACTCCGGCGTGCCTTTGGGCATGTGCGCCATTTCCTTATTGGCGGCGTTTTGCGCGGCTTTGGCGGCTTCGGCGTCGGCGATCACGGCGCGCCGGCGGGCATCGACGGCGAGAACGGAGTCCCAATCGACTTGGAATTTTTTGCGTGCGACAGCCGCTTTAACGGCTTCGAAATTTTCGCGGAGGAACTTGGCGTCGAGCATGTGCGTGAAAAATTTTAAGTGCCGGTGAAAATGCACCGGCGGTTAATTAAATCAAAAGGAAATTTTTACCGCCGGTGCCGGCGCGTCGCAGCCCTTTTTGCCTGCCGGCTTTTTAAGCGGACGGTCTCTTTACTTGGTGTCCGTGTTTTATGCCGCCGCCGGTCTTCAAATTCAATGCATCCGCGACCCCCGCCAATTTGCGTTTTCGTTCCTCGTCGCCGGCAAACAAATCCAACATGGGCGACTCTTCGCCGATGCCGGAGAATCGCACCGCCGCGAGCCGAAGCGGTCGCCGGCGTTGCCGCCACGCGGTTCGCAGCAATTCCTCGACCAACGGATAAAACGGTGCTTCGAGATCCGTCGCTTCGCGCAAACTTCTGCCGGCGGATTCATCTTCCATTCCCGGATAGCGCACCTTCACGGTCAGCGTCCGCACACGCTTTCCGTCGGCGCGAATACAGGCCATCAATTCGTCGATCATTCCTTTCGTGATGCGCACGATTTCCGGGAAGTCCGAAATGTCCTTCGAAAAAGTCTCCTGTCGCGAATACGATTTTGCCTCATCGCATTCCGTCACGACCTCGGAATCGTCTTCGCCGCGCGCCGCCGCCAAGAAGCCGGGGCAGGCGCTTCCGAGCAAAGTTCGGAGTTTCTCGGGCGGGTGTATCAGAAAGTCGGATACACGTTCGATGCCGTTTGCTTTCAGTAAAACTTCGGTTTTTTTGCCGACGCCCGGGATTACCGACGCCGGCAGCGGCGCGAGAAATTTTTGCTCGTCGCCCGGCGGCACGAGCGTGAATCCGCGCGGCTTGTTTTGTTTGCTCGCGATTGCCGCGACGAGTTTGTTCGTCGCCAGTCCGAACGTAACCGAAATGCCGAGTTCGCGCATTATCCGCGCCTGTAACGCGCGCATGGACGTTTCAACCTCCTGCGTCGTTTTGAAACCGCAGTATTTCAAATCCAAAAAACCTTCGTCAATCGACCGGCGTTCGACGAAGGGCGTCACGCTTTCGCAAATGTCGAAAAGCTTTTTCGAAAATTCCGCGTAACGTCCGTGCCCGCCGGAGATCAAAATCAAACCGGGGCACACGCGCAACGCTTGCGACGTCGGCATCGGCGTGTAAACGCCGCACGCGCGCGCCTCGTAACTCGCCGACGAAATGATGCCGCGGTCGCGCCCGCCGACGGCGACCTTTTTCCCGCGCAAGGAAGGGTTCAACACTTGTTCGACCGACACGAAAAACGCGTCGGCATCCAAGTGAACAATGGTTGGCAAAGTGCGGGACACTGCAAAAAATTAAACGCAGTTTTGTTCGGGAAACAAAGCCGGCGACGAAAATAAGTGTCGGAAAAATGGTTTTTAACCACGGAGGACACAGAGGTTCACAGAGGATTTGCCGGAAAAATCCGGCGGAATTTTATCCGAAGCGGCTTTCAGCGGGGTTTCCCGTTATAACTGTTCAAAAGACAGGGATAGAAAATTGGAGGGTCTTGCTCCCGCAAGACCGGAGATTTTCCGAATTCGGGCTTGGGCTCCGGCGTGAATCAATTTCAATGTGAACGATTATATTCGATAAACAGTTTGTTGCAAAATTGAATCCTCTGTGAACCTCTGTGTCCTCCGTGGTTAAAATTTCCGCCGAATTCTCCGGCATTTCGCGTTGCGCCGGCAAGCGCCTGCGCGCTTCATTGCCGGCGAAATGAGATTTTGCGGAACGGATTTTGCGGGGGTCGTTTTCGACATGGACGGTTTGTTGCTCGATACCGAGCGGCTCAGTATGCGCGCGTGGCAGGCCGGGGCGCGCGATTTCGGGATCAACGTGCCGGACTCGCTTTTTCTGGAAATGATTGGGCATCGCGAGGCGGATTGCATCGCGATTCTTGAAAAAACGTTCGGCGCGCAAATTCCCGGCAAAGCCGTTGCGGAGGCCGGCGGGCGGCATTATCAAAAAATCCTCGCCGCCGGCGTCCCGCTCATGCGCGGCGCAAAAGAACTCGTCTCATTTCTCGCCGCAGCCGGAATCCCGCTTGCCGTCGCGACTTCAACGCATCGCGATATCGCGTGCGCGAAACTGAAAAAAGCCGGTTTGGCGGGTTTTTTCCGCAGTGTCACCGGCGGCGACGAAGTGGCGCGCGGCAAGCCGGCGCCGGACATTTATCTGGCGGCTTGCGCGGCGCTCGCGTTGTCGCCGGCGGATTGTGTCGCGTTCGAGGATTCGTCGCCTGGCGCGCTTTCCGCCGCCGGAGCGGGATTGCGCGTTGTTATCGTGCCGGATTTAAAGCCGCCGGCGGCGGCTGCGCTCGCGGCTGCGTTTCGCGTTTGCGCGTCGTTGGAAGAGGCGCAAACGCTCTTCGACCGAATTTGAATTAAATCGAATCAATCGGGGTTTTTGAATGTTTGCCCCGGCAAAAAAAATCTCCATTTTCCCGCGTTATGCCGCTTTTCGACTACGAGTGCCGCGATTGCAAGAAAACATCGGAAATCCTTGTTTCCGCCGGGCGCGAGCCGGTTTGCCCGCATTGCGGAAGCAAAAAACTCGATAAACAAGTTTCGGCGTTTTCGTCCAAGGGGCTGAATAAAAACTCCGACGCCGGCGGGCACGTTCACTCCGGCGGTTGCTGCGGCGGACGCTGCGGCTGCAAGCACTGAAAACCAAAAAATTTCGCCGGCACGCGCGCTCCCATGATTCTTTTTTTGTTTTTGGCAACGGCACTCGGCGCGCCGGCCTCCCAAGACAAAACGCCGCCGGCCGTCCCGGGAAACAACGCCGAAATCCGTCCGGAAAAACCGGCACCGGCAACCGACACCGAAAAAACAAAAATCAATCTGCTGCCGATCTCCCCGCGCGACGGCACTGAAGATCAAACGCTTTCGGAGCTCGTAAATGACCAGTCCGTTTTGCTTCGTGCGCTCAACGTCGATCCGGCGGTAAAGGGCCTGCCGCAGGCCGAGAAAGAACGGCGCCTCAACGAAATCGCAAAACGTTACGAACGCTTCCTCGTTCAAAACCCGCGCGATCTTGAGGCGGTGATTCTTTACGGGAAATTTCTCCGGCTCGTCGATTCCCGTGATAACGCCGACTCCGTTTTCCGGCGTGCCGACGCCCTGGATCCGAATGTCGCAGTCGTCAAAAACCAGCTCGGGCTTTACGCGGCGGAAGAAGGAAAATTCGCCGCCGCCTTTTCCCTGCTTGAACGCGCCGTCGAGCTCGCGCCGGAAATCGCCGAATACCGGTATCACCTCGGCGAGTTTCTCGCGACTTACAAACCGTATCTCATCGAAAAAAAAATAATCGCGCGCATTGCGGCCGACGAGAAAATGCAAGACGCGTTTCGGCGCGCGGCGGAGTTGAAGCCGGACGAAGCCGGCTACAAGTGGCGTTACGCGGAAAGTTTTTTCGATTGCTCGGAAAAAGATTGGACTGCGGCACTGGCAGCTTGGGATGCGCTCGCCGGCACCGCCGGCACCCGGGCCGAACGCGAAGTGCTCGGGCTTTACCGCGCACGCGTCCTGATTGAGCTTGAACGCTTCGCCGAAGCTCAGAAGCTTATTGAGTCGAGCACGCTGCCGAAACTGCAAAAAACACGCGAACGCCTGAACGACGCCCTCAAAGAAAAAACGGGAATCGGCAAAAGGGCTGCGCCTCATTTTTAAAAATAAGTTGCCGGTCGCCCCTCCCCGGGTCTAACACTTTCCGCAAAACACCATGCAAACCATCGGCGAAAAATTACAGGAAGCGCGCACGCGCCAAGGCATCACGATTCGCGACGCGGCTGACGCCACAAAAGTCCGCAGCGATTATCTTGAGGCGATGGAACGCAATCAATTCGAACAGATTCCGCTCGCCGACGTTTACCGGAAGGGTTTTCTCAAAATCTACGCAAAGTTTTTGCGCTGCGATCCGGAGCGCTTTTTGAGCGAATACGAGACGCCCGGGCGCCTTGCCGCGCCGCGAAAAGCGCAACGCGAAACATTCGGACGTCTTGAAGTCGCAGGCAGCGCGGGCGAGAAAACAGCGTCGGCGTTCAATGCCGGCGAAAACGCGCAGGAGCCGGACTTTTCCTCCGGCAGCGTAGAAGTCGTTCGTCACTCCGAGACGGATCGCAAAAAATTCACGTCTTATGTCGTTGTCGGCGCCGCGCTGTTGTTCCTTGCGATATTTTTAATTTCAGTGCTGACGAAATGCGGCGCGGCCAAATCCGATTCCGGCGCGGTCGGAAATCCGGACGCGACCGTGCAAAATACCGCCGGCGGCGAGCCGCGTCGTGACTCGATGCTTCCGGCCGTGCCGGAAACCCTGCAATACAACGTGCTTGTTTACACCACGGCCGCGACCAAAGTGAAAATTTATCAGGACGGCAACCCCGGCAACGTGTTCCTCGACGAGATGCGTTCGCCTTCTTCGTCGCAGCAAGGCAAAACGATTACCGTTTCGGGAAACATTGTTGTCACCGGCGACAAGCCCGACGCGATTAAGATCCGAATCGGGAAAGAAATTTTCGGCAATCCGCCCGGCTCCGCCGGTTTCCGGGTTACGTCGCCGGTGCAGTAAGCGGGCTTGGCCTTCTCCGGGGGATTTCCGAATCTCCGCAAAAAAATGTTCCGCCGGGTTTTATTCCGGCGGAACATTTTTTTATGATGAAAATAAATGCGGAACGGTTCAAAAACCGCCCTGCGTTTTCCTCTGATTATTTACCTTTTTCGGCAAACTTCGGTTGCAGGTATTCGCCGCAGCTCGCGAGCGAAGCCAATTTCGGATAATCCGCCTCCGGCACTTCGATGCCGTGTTTCTTGCGAAGCTCCATTACGATATCGAGAAAGTCCATCGAATCGAGGCTGAGTTGGTCGCGGAGGCGAACCTCGGGGTTCACGTTGCTGATATCCTCGTCGGGCGCGATGTCGGCGATAATGTCGAGGACGATTTGTCGAACCTGGTCTTGGGTCATAATTGGGTTGTTTTGTTGATTTTCGTTAAAGTCTTAGCCGCGTAACCGTCCGACAATCAAGACGGAATTAATCCCGAGCATGCCGAACGAATTGTTTAAAATCGTGTCGATTTTGCCGACATTCTTCGGCGTGTTCAAAACGTGCCCCGGCATCTCGCACTCGGGGTCAAGATTTTCGACGTTGATCGTCGGGTGCACGATGCCGTCTTCGAGCGAGGGCAGATTCCCGGCGAGTTCCAGTGCGCCGGCGGCGCCCATGCAGTGGCCGATGTAGCTCTTGGCGTTGTTGACGTAAGTCGCCGGGCAGTTCGCGAAAATGCGTTTTATTGCGTGGCATTCCTGAATGTCGCCGAGCGGTGTCGCGGTCGCGTGCGTGCTGACGATGCCGATGTCTTTCGGTGCGAGCGCGGCGCGGTGCATCGCGATTTGCATGCACTCGGACTGGCGTTCCGGATTCGGCAACACGGCGTCGGTCGCGTCGGAATTGATGCACCAGCCGAGAATTTCGGCGTAAATTTTTGCGCCGCGCGCGAGGGCGTCGTCCAAGCGCTCGACGGCGTAAAGCGCGCCGCCTTCGGAAATCACGATGCCGTTGCGGTCGCGGTCAAACGGGCGCGAGGCTTTGTTCGGGTCGGCGTGGTGGGCGAGGGCGCCTTGGTTTTTGAAACCGGCAAAAATGCCGAACGTGTGCGGCGATTCGGAAACGCCGCCGGCAATCGCGAGATCGACTTCGCCGAGTTGGAGCATTTGCGCGGCCTGGATAAGCCCGGCGTTACCGGCGGCGCACGCCGCGCCGATCGTGTAATGCGGCCCGGTGATGCCGAGATTCATCGTCACTTCTCCGGCGGGATTGTTCGCCACCGTGCGCGGGTTGTGATGATGCGTCCAGAACTTCGTGTCGTAGTTAAATTGCGAAATGTTATAAACTTCGTTTTCCGTTTCGACGTTGCCGTGTTCGGTGATGCCGACGTAAACACCGACGCGCGAGCGGTCGATTGTCTCAAAATCGATGCCGGCGTCGAGACCGGCTTCGCGCGCGCAATAAATCGCGATGCTGCCGGCGCGTGTGCCGTTGCGGAGTTCTTTGCGTTTTTGGTAACGTGTTGCTTCAAAATCGCAAATGCCGGCGGGGTGACGCCCCATATAGCGCACGTCGATTTCGGAAATGCGCGCTTTCCCGGCCAACAGGTTCGAGCGGAACTCGCTGAGCGAGTTGCCGTTCGGCGCCGTAAGTCCGATGCCGGTAATAACGATTCGGGGAAGTCCTGCCATTGGAAACGCGGAGATAAAGGCGCGTGTTTTCGTGATGTCAAGAAATCCGAAGCCGCGAAACGCCCGGCCCGGCTCAGCCGACTGCCGGCAAACGCCCGGCCCATTTTTTTTCCGCAATTTCCCAAAGCGCGTCGCCGATTTTGTCCAACGCGGCAAAATGTTTTAAGCCGTTTGCCAAATTATCGGGAATGCCTTCGCATCCGCATTGTGCGCCCATCAGCATGCCGACAATCGCACCGCGATTGCACGAGTCGCCGCCGAGTGCGGCATTCGCCTGGAGCGCCATTTTGAAATTGCCGGCATATTTTAACGCCAAAAAGAGCGCCAGCGGCATCGCGTCGTCGATGAGGGCGCCTGCGCCGAGGCAGCGGCCGGCGACAAACTCGTCCGATTGCTTTGCGATCCAACTGCGGAACGGATACGCGAAAAACGGGTGATACGCGTGGCCTAGTTTTTCGTAAATTGTTTTTTCCAGAGAGTTGCCGGAAAAAAGCAAAACGAGCATTTCGGCGGTTAAGTCGGCACCGTGAATGATTGTGGCGCTGGGGTGCAGCAGTTTGAGGTGTCGGCGAATACACCGGTTCACCTCCGGTACTGCGCCGCAAAGGGCGAACAGGATGGGCGAAAGCTCGACCAAGCCGGCAATGTGCGCGTCATCCGTCGCACACCGTTCCGGCGGAAACCCTCGGCCGAGGTTTTCAAAAAACGAGCGGTGCGCCGCCGGAATATAAGTGTCCCGATGGCCGTCCGGCGAAAGCATCAGCGTAAGGTAGCGTTTCAAGAAATCTTCGCTCGAATAAACGCCGTCATTTTCCCGAAGACTTTCGGCGAGTTGCAGCGCAATCGAAACCGGCAACGTGTTTTCGCCGGAGTCGAGCCCGTGATGGTAATGCGTGCCGCCTCTTTTCCAAAGTACGCCGCGATGGTGCAGGATGTTGTTTTTCCCTTCGATGACGGCGTACCGGATCCGTGCCATTTCGCAAGTGGGGTGCGGTTCCTTTAACGGAACATAGCCGGAGATCGTGCCGTAATCGCGGTCGATCCAGGTCGGGTTTGTGTAACCGTGCGACGGGACGGCGAGGGCGTCGCCGATAAGCATCCCCCACCATGCGCCGAGAAATCGGGACCTTGCTGTTAAAGTTCCTCCGGAGTGAGTTGATTGGGGCGGGGATTCGGTATTCATAAGCAAAAGAACTCTCCCTTTTCATTACCGTTAACCCCGGCAAAGGCAATTTTTTTAACGTTTTTTGCGCTTCACATCTCCCCCCTCGCGCAGTCAATCTGCCGCTCATGGACGCGCTCAAAGAAAAATCTCTTCGCATTTTAATTCTCGGCTCCGGCGGACGCGAACACGCGATCCTGCAAGCCTGTCTTAAAAGTCCGCTTGCCGCTTCCGTCTCAGCCGCGCCGGGCAACGGCGGCATGGCCGCCGAAACAACCTGTTTCCCGCTCAATGTCGAGGACGTGCCGGCAACGGTTGCGCTGGCAAAAAAAATCAACGCGAACTTCGTGATTGTCGGCCCCGAAGTGCCGCTTGCCTTGGGTGTCGTCGACGCGCTCGAAGCCGCCGGCATCCGCGCTTACGGCCCGTGTGCGGCCGGTGCCAAACTCGAAGCAAGCAAAGCTTTTTCAAAGGATTTTCTCGTCCGGCACAATATCCCCACGGCACGCGCCGAAACTTTTTCCGCAGTCGCGCCGGCGCTCGAATACCTGAAAACACGCCCGCTCCCCGTTGTCGTAAAGGCAAGCGGACTCGCGGCAGGCAAAGGCGTCGTTATCGCGCAAACCGCCGGCGAAGCCGAAGCCGCAGTGCGCGACATGCTTGAATCGCACGTTTTCGGGAAAAGCGGCGACGAGATTTTGATCGAGGATTTTATGAACGGCGAAGAGGCCTCGGTCATGCTCATGGTCTCCGGGCGCCGCTATGTCATGTTGCCGGCAAGCCAAGACCACAAACGCGTCGGCGACGGCGACACCGGCCCGAACACCGGCGGCATGGGTGCCTATGCGCCGGCGGCAATCGTCACGCCGGAAATCGAACGCCGGCTGGCGGCCGAGATAATCGAACCGACGCTCAAAGGGCTGTCCGACGAGGGAATCGATTACCGGGGCACGCTCTATGTCGGCATCATGGTGACAACGGACGGGCCGAAGGTGGTGGAATTTAACGTCCGTTTCGGCGATCCGGAATGCCAAGTCCTGCTGCCGTTGCTCGCAACCGATGCCGTGGCGCTCATGTACGCTTGCGCCGCCGGCACGCTTGATCCGGCGCAGGTCAATTTCAAAACCGGTTCGTCGGTTATCATCACGCTCGCTGCCGGCGGCTATCCCGCCAATGTGCAAAAGGGCGACCTCATCGACTTGCCGGCAGACTTGCCGGAAGGGTGCCGGATCATTCATTCCGGCACGCGAATCGACGGCACCGGACGCCTCGTCACCGACGGCGGCCGCGTGCTCGGCGCGGTTGCGCACGGCGAAAATCTTGTCGAGGCGGTAAATCGCGCCTACTCGCTTGCGGAACAAATCAAATTTTCCGGTGTGCATTACCGCCGGGACATCGGCGCGCGCCAATTACGCCGCGAGGCCCGGTAACGCCGGTTTTTCTTGCCGGTGAAGCAACGGGGATTTCCGCCGCCGAATAATACGAAAGAACTCAAAAAGTTTTCATGAATTCATTCCGGTTCCCGAGAATTACCCTTTGCGCCTTTGCATGCGCTTTCGCGGCAACGACCGTTGCAGCCGTAGATTTTTCGCAATTCCCGTCGGAGTTGTATCCGGAAATCAAAGACAAAACGCCGGACGAAATCACGCTCGCCGGTATCGCGGCGCTTTGCCCCGGGCGCATCATTCCTGCGCCGGCAACAACCGCCGAATCAAAAAAAATCCCGGCGGGCCTCCCGCTTCGAAAACCGCTTCGCGTCACGCTTCCCGGCAATATCGTCTATCTGTGCTGCTACTCGCTTGCCGATTTTGAAACAATCCCGGCCGACGCGCCGGCGATCATCGACCTTCGCCGGTTTTCGACCGGTCCGGACGCGCTTGAGGCGTGCGCGGCATTTTGCGAAAAACTCGTCGGCGTTTTGCCGGAAACCGTTGTCGTCGGCACCGGTTCCGCCGGCGAAAACTGCCCGGCGAAAAACAACGCGCCGGCTCGCGACAAAAGAAAAACGTTTGTGTTGGTGAATCAGTCCGTCGCCGGCCCCGTCGAGGCGATGCTTGCGGATTTGCAGGCGCGCGGAAAAATTATTTTGGCCGGCACGCGCACCGCCGGCAAAACCGCCTTTTACGCACCTTTCCCGAACAACGAAAAATACCTTCGCGCGGTCGGCGAGCTTCGGCCGGCAAGCACGAAACAATCGCTCGTCGGCACCGGCGTGACACCCGAAATTCGCGTCGCCGTCTCCGAGGTCAACGACCTCTACGCCCTGCAATGCATCGAGCGCGACAACTCGCCGGAAAACGTGCGGCAACACGCCGCGGTATCGCCGGAAAATACGGAACACTCCTGTGATATGATACTTCGGCGTGCCTACGAAGTGCTTGTCGCTTTACAAGTAACGGAGGGCATGGCAGCGTCCGCCGAGTGAACGGAATTTTAACCGCGTCACGCCCCGCGTGCGTGACTTTTGTTTGCACCGGCAACACCTGCCGAAGCCCGATGGCGGAAGCGTTGCTGCGTCACGCGCTCAACGCCGGGCAACCGCCGTTGCGCAACCTGCGGGTCGCCTCCGCCGGCCTTGCCGCATTCCCCGGCGATTCCGCGTCGCCCAATGCCGTCCGCGCGCTGAAAAACGTCGGCATCGAACTCGTTTCGCACCGAAGCAAGTTGCTCACGCAGGAACAACTGGCGGATTCGCTTGCCGTCTTTGCGATGACAACCGGGCACCTTGCCGGCATTTGCCGCCGGTTCAGCCCGCTGCCGGAAAATGTGATGTTAATGCGTGATTTAATGCCCGGGGACGTCTCGCGCGAAATTCCGGATCCCTGCGGCATGGGGCTTGCCGATTACGAAAATTGCCGTGACAGCATGGTCGAGGCGATTCCGTCGATTCTTGAATTTTTAAAAAAAATCACCGCCGAAACGCCGGCGTAACGCCCTTCGGCAGAAAAATCTTTTCGCAAAAAATGAAAATTTCCATCGGAAGCGACCACGCCGGGTTTCGGCTTAAAACCGCGCTCAAAGACTTTTTGGTCGAACGGGGGCACGAAGTGCACGACCGGGGCACGACCGGCGAAACCTCCGTCGATTACCCGGATTTCGGACGTGCCGTCGCCGGCGATGTTGCCGACGGAAGCGCGCAACGCGGCGTCTTGGTTTGTTCGAGCGGCATCGGCATTTCGATTGCGGCGAACAAAGTCGCCGGCGTTCGCGCGGCGCTCTGCATGAACGAAGACATGGCCGAATTTTCCCGCCGGCACAACGACGCGAACATAATTTGCTTCGGACAAAAATACAACACGCCGGAAATGGCGAAAAAGTATCTGGAGATTTTCCTGAAAACGGAATTTGAAGGCGGCCGGCACGCGCGCCGCGTGGGCTTGATCGACTCCTGCGGTTGCTGAAATCCGGCGCGCCTGCACGCGCGCCGCACGAGACGGAAAGAATCCCTTAAAAGGGATTGCCTGCCCGGGCAATTCGTCAATCGCCCATCGTCGATCGCCGGAATTTTACCTTAAGGATTTTCCGTTTTTCGTCGTTGTGAGCACGACGTCTGATGCGGACGGTTTACCGCGATACAATAAACCACGGGCGCTTTTCCTTCGGGCACCAAAGCGACGCAAAATAATTTTCAGCATAAAACGCCAACGCCTCCTTAATCGAAAAACGCAATTCGCCGCCGGTCATGCCGAAGTCTGATTCCAGGCCGCGCCGGCGCGCTTCTTTTAACTTCGGATTTATTTTAATAACCAAAACGACCTC